>NC_012881.1:4037500-4289847 GCF_000023445.1 Maridesulfovibrio salexigens DSM 2638
CTGGGAAGCAACACACAAGGTCGCACAAAAAAACACATTTATCCCCAAAAACAGCTTTACCCGTTTCCCAACCCCAGTGCAGACCAAAAACAATACAACACAGACGATCGCTATCAATCCGGCTGTATTGTGCATATGAAAGGCCAGATGAAGAGTCGTCCCGGCTGACATTCCTAAAGTGGCGAAGAATACAACAACAAATAAAACAATTTCCTTTCGCAAAGACTGGTCAATCCGGCCTGCACACTTAAATCTGTATACAAAAACAGAAAAGCATAAGGCACACATATAAAGCATAACCTTTGCTCTGGGATGATCAATTGTAGTAGAAATTATTTTATTTATGGGCAACCCGAAAACTGTTTTGGAATACACAAATTCAGGAAATAACCTAACTTCACTAACAGAAAAGAAGTAAACGGCAGATAAACCAACAACAATCAAAAGCAGAACGACGTTGTTTTTGTACTTCTTTTCAGAATGTTCAGCGTAGAATAAGCCAGCTAGGATTGGGATACAAAACAGACACAAATAAAATGCAGAGTTAACTAAGTCCCTAACATGCCTCATTAAAACTTTAGGCAAATAATATATACCGGAACCGCCTGTAGCTTTATAAGAGCTTACAACTGCGTCCAGATCAGCGCGAATAAGCAAATAATAAACAACACATCCGGCAGTTACCCCCAGCACAGAGCAAGCGCTGGAAGGCACAATACCTTTCTTACCATTTATAAAATAGTAGCAGCATGGAAACAGTATAATTCCCCCCAGCACGAACGCCATGCCAGTCGGGGCTTTCGACATAAACGCAAGTGCAACAGCGCACATATTCAAAGCAGAAACCCCAAAATATAACCAAAAGCTTTTGTTGCGTGATAAATAAATCAAAAAGGATGTCGCCCACATGTAAGCTGCAAAGCCGGCATATGAATTATATGAAGGTATGGCATATAAAACCAGAGACAATTGCGCACATAAGACTGCCGAAAACAGCGTTATCTTTGTTTTGATACTTGTATCTAAACGCTGAGAACCGTCATTGTAATAAAAAAAAACTCCGCAACAAATAAGTATGGACTCCACAATGAACTTAATAAAAAGAAGGACTCTGTACGACAATAAATTCTGTCCAAAGATAGTACCGTATAAATTTGAAATATAGTACCATTGTTGGTTTGTTATTAAATTTTTACCTGCAAGAGACAAGTAGGCTGCAAGACCTTCATCAGAAAGATCAAAATAATGCTGATAAGACACAAAAGACATAGCACAGCACAAAAGCAAGAAAAACAGAGACAAAAGAATCAGATTATATTTTTTCAAAAAGTTCATTGTTCTCATAGATATATATCATTTTTTTGCAATGAAATTGCCTTTAATTATGTATAAAACTAAACAAATTACGAGCAATCCCCCCATAAGTCAATGCAGCAGCAGACATATCACTTATCAATATTGACACACCCCCAAAGCCGCAAGTAATGTCCGCAATTACTTGGAGGAAACAATGAAAATTGCAGTCATAGGTGGATACGGCCCGTCACTTTTAAACTTTCGCGGCCCCATGTTACGAGCCATGAAAGATGCTGGAAATGATGTCTATGGCATCGCTCCAACTGACTCTCCCGATGTACCGGAGAAACTCGCGAAAATGGGCATCAAATTTATCGAAGCCCCCATCAAACGTAAAGGGATGAATCCCGCTAAAGACTTGGCAGCCCTTTTCGCACTGATTAAAATTCTGAAAGAGATCAAACCCGACGCGGTTATTTCATATACGATCAAGCCTGTTATCTATGGATCCATAGCCGCCAAGTTGGCCGGGGTGAAAAAAATCTATTCCATAATCACTGGCCTTGGTTACGCTTTTGGACAAACATCCGGCAAACGAGGATTGCTCTTCAAGCTGGTCAAAAACATGTACCGTGTCGGGCTTGCCTGCAACAACACTGTAATGTTTCAAAATCCGGATGATCAGGATTTATTTAAAACACTAAACATCATTCCCCAAAACAAATCTACAATTGTCACCAATGGCTCCGGGATCGATCTTACTCACTACACCAGCTCCCCTGTTCCGCAAACCGCGCCTGTATTTCTATGCATTTCTCGACTGCTCAAAGAAAAAGGCGTACGTGAATTCGCCGAGGCATCCCTGCGGCTCAAAAAGAAATACCCTCAGGCCAGCTTCAGATTAGTCGGACCACATGACCATGGCCCTGATTCAATAAGTGACGATTTGATCGCAACATGGCAGAATGGCGGAGTTGAGAGCATCGGCCCAGTTGACGATGTACGCGAAGAGTTAAAAAACTGCTCCGTCTACGTACTGCCTTCATATCGCGAAGGAACCCCCCGCTCAGTACTTGAAGCCATGGCCACCGGGAGACCTATAGTTACTACTAATGCTACAGGGTGCCGCGAAACTGTGGTCGAAGAAAAGAACGGCTTTATGGTCCCGGTCAGAGATATCTTCGCACTTGAATCGGCCATGGAAAAGTTCATCCTCCAGCCTGAGTTATTACAGCAAATGGGAACGGCCTCTCTGGAATATGCTGAACAAAAATTCGATGTTAACAAGGTCAATGCGACCATAATGAAAGCCATGGGACTTTAATAATGACCGTTAAAAGAGGTTTTGACCTTATTGTTTCAATTTCAGCGCTGATTGTTTTCTTTCCGGTACTGGTCATAGTTGCCATTGCCATCCATAAAAAAATGGGAGGAGGAGTTTTCTTCATCCAGCGCAGACCGGGACTACACGGCAAGCCGTTCAATATTATCAAGTTCAAAACCATGTCGGATGCCAAAGATGAACATGGCAACCTGCTCCCTGATTCAGAACGGCTTAGCAAATTCGGACGCATCCTGCGCTCAACTTCGCTGGACGAACTGCCAGAACTGGTCAACGTCATTTTTGGAGACATGTCCCTGGTTGGACCACGCCCCCTGCTCATGCAATACCTTAAGCGCTATTCTCCAGAACAGGCCCGGCGCCATGATGTTCTCCCCGGTATAACAGGATGGGCACAGGTCAATGGACGGAACGCTATTTCATGGGAAGACAAATTCAAACTGGATGTTTGGTATGTGGACAACCACAACCTGATACTAGATATTAAAATTCTTTACCTGACTGTTGCCCGTGTTTTCAAACGTGAAGGCATCTCTCAGCCCGGACAGGCAACAGCACAGGAGTTCATGGGCAATCAGGAAGGGAAGTAAGATGAAAAAAATCATCATTATGGGAGCCGGGGGACATGGACAGGTTGTTGCAGATGCATTGCAGCTCATGGAAGGAGCGAATCCAATTGCATTTATAGATGAGAATCCGGATCTACATGACAAAGAGATTATGGGAATTCCTGTTTCAGGCGGTAATGCAGCCATAGCAAATATTGAACATGACGGCATTGTCATAGCCCTTGGCAACAATGCACTACGCAAACGAATTTTCAACGATCTCATCAAATCTGGTGAAAACTTATTTACAGTAATCCACCCCTCTTCAGTCATCGCACCCAACGTGTCTGTTGGTGCTGGCTGCATGATCCTAGCCGGGACAGTCATCAATACAGGAACCGAGATTAAAGACAACTCCATCATTAATACGAACTCGACCATAGAACACCACAATATCATCGGCCCTCACGTTCACGTTGCACCGGGATCAACTCTTGGTGGAGAGGTTCTTGTCGGCGAAGAGGCTATAATCGGCATCGGAGCCACGGTATTGCCACGTATTGCCATCGGCCCCAAGGCCACACTTGGTGGAGGCTCAACAGCTATTCAAGACATTCCTGAAGACGCTGTTGCCGTTGGAGTTCCTGCCTGCGTCAAAACCTAGCCGCAAATCACAATATAAAAACAATCATTACAGTTGCTTTTGTAGAAATCATGTCGAACTGTACTAAAGGATCAAAATATAATATCAGACCCAAAGAACATTGATGAGTTCCCTTATGGGCAACATTCAAAAGGATCCTTAAGCACAAATATGGTTTAAAAACCTGTAAGAAAGCGATTAATTCGAACAATTATATGCGTTTCGTTTAACTCGACAAGAACAAGGTAACGTTTTGCTTTTTAATTCTCTAAATTATCTTCTTATATTCCTCCCAATTTGCGTATTGTTTTTTTTGCTTATCAATAAAAATGGTGCTGTAGCTAAATTATGGTTAATAGGATGCTCTTTATTTTTCTACACTTGCTGGAACCCTTATTATCTAATTCTGTTTTTATCTTCGATAATAATAAACTATATCTGTTCCATATTCATATTAGATAACAGCACCAGACATAGAAGAATCATTCTATACACTGGAATTACTTTTAACATCCTTCTGATCGGTTATTATAAATACACTGATTTCCTTTTAAACACAGCCACTCAACTACTCTCTATTGACCCTATACGGCTCGATATAATACTGCCACTTGCGATCAGTTTTTTTACATTTCAGCAAATTGCCTACCTGCAAGATTGCTACAAGGGAGAAATTAAACAGTCTAATTTTATCGACTACATACTATTCATTTCATTTTTCCCACAATTAATCGCAGGACCAATCGTACAATTTAAGGAAATTGTGCCGCAATTTTACGTAAAACAATTTAAATCACATGTGTGGGAAAATATTCTAGCTGGTTTAGTTTTACTTTCGTTTGGTCTTTTTAAAAAAGTCATCATTGCCGACTTTTTTTCAATATGGGCTAATATGGGCTTTGAAGCTGTCCAATCTTTGAACTTTATTAGTGCCTGGATCACCAGCTTAAGTTATACATTCCAGCTTTACTTTGATTTTAGTGGCTACACAGACATGGCTCTTGGTGCAGCAATGATGTTTGGCATAAAACTCCCACAAAACTTTAACTCACCATACAAAGCAACTTCTATCCAAGACTTCTGGAGAAGATGGCATATAACCTTAGGCCGGTTTCTCAAGAACTACCTTTATATTCCATTAGGGGGCAATCGAAAGGGAAAAATAAGAACCTGCTTCAACCTCCTTTTGGTATTTTTCATAGCCGGTATTTGGCATGGTGCAGGCTGGACATTCATTCTCTGGGGAATATGCCATGGTCTTGCCCTAGTTGTTCATCGATTATGGAGCAATCTAAACATAAAACTGAACAACACATTGAACTGTTGCATAACATTTCTATTCGTCAACTTTGCGTGGATTCTTTTCCGGTCCAACGATTTACATGATTTTAACGTAATAATTAGTAAGATGATTCACCCGAACTTATCTTTAAGCAAATACTACGTACTGCCAATCATGTCGATTCTAGTAGGCTTTACTATCTGTCTATTCGCAAAAAACTCAAATGAATACGTTGATGAAAAAATATATGAAAAACCGCTATATATCGCGATAGCAAGCATAACAACCTTCACAGCACTAGCAACAATCATCATATGGAATGCAAATGAATTTTTATATTTTCAATTCTAATAACAAAAGTAGAACGTTAATATTTTTTTTCTTCATATGCCTCTTGATATGTTTCTACTTTGCCGACATCGCTATTTCTGTTTATGAAAGCAAAAGAACAACATCAGAATATTATATTGATGTTCTCTCTTCGAGAGCAGAACATATGAGAAAAAGATTCCCTGCTCCAACTAAGGTTGACGTCATTTTTATTGGCAGTTCACGTACACGATATCATGTTGATACAGAGTTCTTAACCAAAAAAGGAGTCACAAGTTACAATTTAAGCTTAGTTTCCCATAATCCGCTTAGCTACCCAAGCATGGTAGACTCAGCAACAGAAATGACCCCAAAAACAATTGCCTTGGAACTAAATGTCCCATGGTTGTACGGAAATTTTGAACGCAGAATCCCAACTCCCGGAGCTTTAGATATTCTAGCCCAGATCAAATGTGGTCTTCCTCTTGCCACAGTTGGACATTTTTCATTAGGCTATCTAGAGCAACTATCTTTAATCTCTCGTTATGCCGTAACTTTATGCGAGAAAAGCAAAGCATATTTGAACACGATAATATTTGGCTATATGCCCAAACCCATAAAAGAACAAAAAGGAAACTCGGCCACTCACGCAAAAAAAGTTAATATAGTAAAACTAAGCAATGGAGATGGGGTTCTTCGCGGTTCAGACCTTGATGAGCAAGATATTGCAAATATCCATATTAAGGATCTATCTCATATACGCAAAAAAAACATTGAATTCTTCAACTATATTATATCGATGGCCCAAAAGAAAGGGATCAAGGTTTTTGTTTACCTTGCGGCAAGCATACAAACACCAAAAGATTTCGATTTAAAACTTATACAAAAAGAAATACATGCCCCAGTTATTAACTTGGTACATGCAGTTCCTGCCACTCCGGAATACTGGGCAGACGAAGGACATCTTAACTCCCGTGGCCGAAAAATTTATTCAGCTAAACTGCTAGATAAATTAAACACATTAACGAACACAGGCTCACTATAGGCATCAGGGCTGAGAAACCAAAAAAGACTCAAATAACAACTTGAAATAAAGGAAATCCTGCAAGTGTCCACAAACAATAAGCGCATATATCTTTCTCCCCCGCATATGGGAGGCAATGAACAGGAATACGTCCGGCAAGCTTTTGAGAGCAATTTCATTGCTCCGCTTGGACCTATGGTCAATGGATTTGAGCAGGATTTCTCGGAACTTACCGGGTTCAAACATTGTGCGGCACTTTCTAGCGGAACCGCAGCCCTGCATCTTGCTCTGCGCATTGTAGGAGTTGAACCGGGCGATGTTGTTATCGCATCATCTTTGACTTTTATCGGCAGCGTAAGCCCGGTTACCTTTCTAGGCGCGGAGCCGGTTTTCATCGACAGCGACTACGAAACTTGGAACATGGACCCGGAATTACTAGCTGAGGCCGTGGATCACTATATTTCCAAGGGACGCAAACCCAAAGCAGTCATTCCCACCGACCTATACGGGCAGTGTGCGGATTATGACCGCATTCTCGAAATTCTTGAACCACACGAAATCCCCTTGATCGTAGATGCTGCAGAGTCTGTAGGTGCTCTTTATAAAGGCAGACATGCGGGCAAAGGCGCGCTTATGGCCTCTTATTCCTTTAACGGTAATAAAATCATTACCTCTTCAGGTGGAGGACTTCTCGCATCAGATAACGATGAAATGATATCCCGAGCACGCTGGCTTTCCCAGCAGGCCAAAGAGCCAGAACCTTATTACGAGCACAAGGAAATCGGCTACAATTACCGCATGTCCAATGTAGTAGCTGCCGTGGGACGCGGCCAAGTGGAAGTAATCCCTGACAGGGTTAAGCGGAAGAGAGAGATTTTTGATTATTACGAGCAGGAACTCGGACACTGTCCAGGCATATCCTTTATGCCTGAGGCCGATTACGGAGAATGTAACCGCTGGCTCTCTGTAATCTTAGTGGATAAAGATGAATTCGGTGCAAGCCCGGATGAAATCCGTATTGCACTTGAAGAAGAAAACATAGAATCCCGTCCAGTATGGAAGCCTATGCACAACCAGCCGGTTTTTAAGAATAACACTGTTTTCGGAGGCAAAGTCAGCGAAGACCTTTTTGCACGCGGACTCTGTCTGCCTTCCGGCACGGCCATGACAACGGAAGACATGGAAAGAATTGTAGACCTGATTAAAAGGTGCGGAAAGTAACAGATGATCCACAACCTACGTAATGCGAATTTTTACCTCATGGTCCTGCTGGATCTGATTATCTTTTGTGTGGCCTTTTACGGGGCTTACCTATTTCGCTTTGACTTCAGTCTGCCGGGATACGCAAGCATTCAATGTCTTGAACTGCTTAAGTATGCTGTAATTATCAAATTTTCAGTTTTCCTTGGGTTGGGTCTTTATCGTGGGATGTGGCGCTATACCAGTCTGCGAGATCTCTGGCACATTCTTGAAGCTACCTTTCTCCAGTCCTTGATTCTGGTTACTGTGGTTCTGTACAAATTTGGATTCGACGGTTTTTCCCGTGGTGTATTCATCATTGACTGGATGCTGACTGTTTTCATGTGCGGCGGTGTTCGGGTCATGATCCGATCCTTTTACGCTTTCAAAGACGGTAACTCTATTCAATTTTCACCGGAAAATTGTCCTGTTGACGGTAACAATGCCCTGATCATCGGTGCCGGACGAGCAGGAGAAAAAGTTGTTCGTGAAATCAGAAGTAGTGGACAACTCAAGTATTTACCTGTTGGTTTTCTGGATAACGACAAGACCAAACGAGGACGTACTATCCATGGTGTCCCTGTTCTCGGTCCCCTCTCTGATCTGCAAGAACTTGTGAAAAATAAATGCGTCAATGAAATACTTATTGCTGTGGCAGAAGCATCCGGCGCACAAATGCGTGAAATTATTGACGCATGCAAACAAACAGGACTGCCTTATAAGATTCTTCCCGGAATGGATGAGATTATTAACGGCAAGGTGGGGATCAAGGCATTACGCGATGTCAGTTATCAGGATTTATTAGGTCGTGCTCCGGTACAGCTGGATACAACCGCAATCAGTGACTACCTATCCGGCAAAACCGTACTGGTTACCGGATGCGGAGGCTCTATCGGCTCCGAACTGGTCCGGCAGGTCGTCCGTTTTAACCCGGCCAAACTCATCCTTGTAGATTCCAGTGAAGCAAACCTCTACGGAATCCAGATGGAATTGCATCATGAACTGAAGTTCCACAATTATGTGACCGTACTCGGTTCTGTTCAGGACGAACAGCTCATGGATGAAACCTTTGGTAACTACAAGCCGCACACAGTTTTCCACGCCGCAGCCTACAAGCACGTCCCCATGATGGAACGCAACCCGTGGCAGGCAGTGCACAACAATATTTGCGGCACTAAAAACGTAATGACCGCAGCAGACAAGCACGGCGTAGCCCGCTTTGTAATTGTCTCCACCGACAAAGCAGTACGCCCCACCAACATCATGGGAGCCTCCAAGCGGGTGACGGAGCTACTCATGCGCTTATTCCATGACTCTAAAACTACGTTTATGGCTGTCCGTTTCGGTAATGTAGTTGGCTCTTCCGGATCTGTTGTTCCGCTCTTTCGCCGCCAGATCGAAAAAGGCGGCCCGGTGACTGTTACCCACAAAGACGTAACTCGCTATTTCATGTCCATATCTGAAGCAGCACAGCTTATCTTACAGGCTGGAGTTATGGCCGATGGCGGTGAAATTTTCATTCTCGAAATGGGCGAGCCGGTTAAAATCGCTGACATGGCCCGCGATCTGATCCGCTTATCGGGGAAAGAACCTGATAAAGACATTGAAATCATTTTCACCGGACTCCGCGAAGGTGAAAAATTGTATGAAGAACTGATCACTGAAGGCGAGGGAATCGTCCGCACTGAACATGACAAAATCATGGTTCTAAAAGGAGTTGAGAACGATCTTGATGCCTACTGCACCCAATTCAAAAAACAGCTTGTAGAGATAAAGGCTGCTGCGGATAAATTCCACGCAGATGAAGTCAGAACCATGCTGCATAATGTAGTTCCCGAATTTGATGAGGAAGGATAACAGGTTAATAAAAAATGCTTTTCAATTCTCATATTTTTATTCTCTTTTTCCTGCCCATTGTCTTTGCTGTCTATTTCCTACTGCGGAACTTCAAACAGCACGAAGCAGGCAAACTATTCCTCGTGCTCGCATCATTCACCTTTTACGCATGGTGGAAGACCGAATATCTATACCTGCTCGGCGGCACTATTTTATTCAACTTTTATATGGCCGAAGCCCTTTATCGCAAACGTAGCAAGCCACTACTCACTGTAGCCGTAACAGCCAACCTCGCTGTGCTAGGTTACTTCAAATACAAAAACTTTTTCTTCAATAACATAGCCGAACTGACCGGGATGCCGACAATCACTGAAAAAGTGATCATCCCCTTAGGTGTCAGCTTTTATACCTTCCAGCAAATTTCATTTCTGGTAGATACTTACCGGGGCAAGGCTGCCCGCTGCAATTTGCTGGACTACAGCCTCTTTGTATCTTTCTTTCCACAGCTTGTGGCAGGACCTATCAGCTACCAGCAAGAAATCACCCCGCAATTCAATGCCGACAACGCCGGAAAAATAAACTTTCAAAATATCGGACAGGGTTTCTTCTTGTTCAGTATGGGCTTATTCAAAAAAATAGTCATCGCTGACTCACTGGCTCCTTATGTTGAAAACGGGTTTGATAAAGCGCTGGCCCTGCCCTTCTGGGATTCATGGGCAGTGAGCCTTGCGTATACCTGCCAGCTCTATTTTGATTTCAGCGGATATACAGACATGGCGTTAGGACTTGGACTACTTTTCAACGTCAAACTGCCCAACAACTTCAATTCCCCATATCAGTCACTGAACATTCAGGACTTCTGGAGACGTTGGCACATCACACTCGGACGATTTGTTCGCGACTATATCTATTTTCCGTTAGGCGGGAGCCGCAAAGGAGCATACCGAACCCTTGAAAACCTTCTGATTTCATTCCTGCTTATCGGCTTCTGGCATGGCGCCGGATGGAATTTTATTCTCTGGGGCGCATTACATGGAACAGCCATGGTTATTCACCGTATCTGGCAGAATACCGGAAATAAACTACCTGCATATGCAGGCTGGCTGCTGACCTTCCTTTACGTCAACGCCTGTTGGGTGCTTTTCCGAGCCGAAACCACATTTGATGCTATCAAAATATACAAGGGAATGCTGGGGATGGTTAACATCGGATTTTCCACTGCCCTGACTTTTCGGGACGAATTCGTCCTACTGGGAATATGTATCGCTCTGATCGGATTTGCGGCCAGATTCAATAATTCCGTAACCACTGCAGAAAACATGAAATTCTCACTCAAAGAATCCGTCATGGCTATAAGCATGTTCATGGTATCATTCGTACTGCTCTACACCCATCAAACCTTTCTCTATTTTGATTTCTAATTATGACAATACGTAAGTGGACCATACTGACAATTTCGACCCTTGCAGCCCTGATCTTTGCCCTGATTTTCACGGTCAATATCGTTATTGATCCTTACGGCGAATTTAGGCTGATTGAAGGTAAATATAACAAACTGAAATTCAAAAGCCTAAAAAGCACTGCCCGTAATGTAGCTTCCAAACTTTACGAAGGTAAATACACCCTCGTGTTTGGCAGCAGCCGGACCATGCTTATTTCTGAAGAAATTCTTGGTGAGCCAGTCCTCAACTTCAGCACTTCAATTTACAACAATCCCGGTGATATTCTTGCCTTGCTGAACACACTGGACGAAAAGCAAGTCAAAAATATTCAACAGATATACTACCTGATTGATATCAATAGCTTTCATTATGAAAATTCAGCCCCGGAACTGTCCAGCAAATCGACACTTTTTCTCGAAAGCTTCCGCAATATAGGACCGGACAAAATTGCAGATGCGTGGAAATGCATAATTGACAACCTCGGACCGAAATCTGAGCAGCCTAACTTTATTGATGAATTTGGAGTATTACACAAAGAAGGCACGTCTTACAAAAACAATGCTGTAGTCTTTTCCAGTCACTCCGTGACTAATTATTACCTCGACAAACTTTCGAAAATCAATAATTTCTCCAAATCTCATAACATTAAAACAATTTACTTTACCCTACCCTGGAAGGACAAATTACCCCCACTACAACAGGATAAGCTAGACACCATCTTTGGCATGATATCACATATCATCTCGACCTATTATGACTTTAATAAAGATGAAAATTTAGGTCTCAACCAAAATTTCTTCTCAGATCCAACACACCTTAATAGTAAAGGACTTAAGAAATTATTTAAGGGACAACATTGGACAAATCCAAAAACTACGGTTTTGAAAAAGTACACTCAACCTAATTTTAAAATAATAAATAAAAATGATTTTTTTAAATATATAGATGACAATCAGAATTCAATTAGCATCGATTTTGTAAACCAACTTCTCAGGCTTGGCCGTGACGACTTAGTGCTAGCTATTTATGACGAAAAAGTAACCACAGAAGCGTTCGTTAGAGAGTGTTTCTTTCTAAATAAAACTTCCTTATTAAAAACGCTTCTCTCTTCAGGAAGAAATTATAGCAAAAGCCCATACATGAACAACTTAGCACTTTACTTTGCAATAATGTCTGGCCAGCACTCTTCTGTTAAAGACGCAATATTGCTCGGGGCAGATGTCAACAACAACTTATTCAACACTACACCTCTCTTGCATGCTATGGACTTTACAAAGAATACCGAAATTTTGTCTTTGCTATTGGGAAGTGGAGCAGACATAAATTATACCAACAAAAACAGTAAAACGGACTTTAAACAATCCGTTTTCACTATCGCATTAGCAAAAAACAACCAGAAGCAACTGGACTTTCTGCTTTCCTATGCTCCAGACAGTCCTTTGGCTGAACATGCCCGCCTTGTGCTGGAACTAAAGAAAAATCCGAACAACGCAACCGCATACAAACGTTATTCAACGCTCCAGAATAAATATTACAGCAACTAGTGAGTCTAGCAATGATACCAACACCACTCCTCCACCCCATAAAAAACAAATACATAGCTTTCCTACTCAGGAAAGCTATTCATTCTACATGTCCTGAGCAATATTTTACCCAGTTCATGAGGAAGCAGGACAATCCATGCGGGCAGGCCACCTATGTACTGACTTTTGACTTTGATTTTGAAAAAGACATTGATGCCTTTCCAGTTCTGCTGGATATGCTTAAAATGCACGACATCAAGGCCGGTTTCGCTGTCATTGGTAAATTTGTCGAAAAATACCCGGATATTCACAAACGGGCCGTGGATGAAGGACATGAAATCATCAACCACACCTATACCCACCCGGATAACCCCCACTGGGCACCGGACCGCTATTTCAACAAACTGTCGTACGCCGAACAGAAGGAAGAGGTGGAACGCGCGCACGAAGCTATCCATAAGATTCTGGGAGTTGAATGCGTAGGTTTTAGAACTCCTCACTATGGGAATCTACATACAGAAAGCGTTTACCCGATCCTCGCTGAACTGGGTTACAGATACAGCAGCTCCACAGCTGCTTGCGGCTATAAAGGATTCGGAGCACCTTCGCTTCATTCCCACGGAATAATAGAGATTCCCACAGGATGCAGCCTGCATTTTCCTCTGGCTATTTTCGACTCATGGAACATGCTCCGTAAAAAGAATCCATTTCTTGGAGATGACCAGCTTTTCATTGAAGAGTTTGAAGCGACAATTAAAGTCATCAAAGAGCAGAACTTATTCCTTACTCACTACTTTGATCCTTACGACATTGTGGAAAACAGCAAACTTGAAAAGATTCTGAACACTCTTTCAAATCTCCAGATTTCGACAAAACTTTATAAAGATTTGCTCTCTTAATTACCGTTATTCGCAAAGCTAATTTGACAGTTTGTTCAGAATAACCTAACAAACTCACACCATGCTCAAAGAACTATTTACATCAAAGACCAGAATCAAACTGCTGCTCAAACTGTTCCTTAACCCTGATGTATCCTCATATCTCCGGGAATTAGCAGCAGAATTCGATGTTTCACCCAATGCCATGAAAGAAGAATTAGATGGATTGAGTGAGGCAGGCTACCTGAACAAAAAGAAAGAGGGGCGCTATATATATTACAATGCCAACTCTTCGCATCCATTTTTCCCTGAAATCAGCTCAATCGTCCGTAAGTATATAGGGATCGACCAGATTCTTGAATACATTCTATCCACTATCGGAGATGTTGATTCTGTATATATTTTAGATGACTATGCCAAAGGCATAGACTCAGGAATCATTGACGTTTTAATTATCGGTGATGATACAAATTCCGACCGTATCGGTGATCTGCGCACAAAAGCGGAAGATGCAATCAAACGCAAAATAAGACTCATGGTCCTCAACACCCAAGAGTTCGATAATACAAGTGATATTTATTTAAGACGACCGAACTGGAAGGTTGTCTAACAAACATATAACTATTCATTTAATGGAGAACTAATCCATGAATATTCCGTTTATTGACTTAAAAAAACAGTTTTCCCGGGTAGAAAAACAAGTCCGTGAAAACATGGATACCGTCCTTGATCACGGCGCATACATTATGGGCCCCGAAATTCCGGCCATTGAAGAAAAGCTGGCTGAATACTGCGGCACCAAACATGCGCTGGGCTGTGCATCCGGCACTGACGCCCTGACCCTCGCGCTCATGTCTCTGGATGTGAAACCCGGTGATGCCGTCTTCACAACTCCATTCACATTCTTTGCTACCGCTGAAACCATCGCTCTTACCGGGGCGACACCGGTTTTCGTAGATATTGACCCGGTTACTTTCAACATTGACCCTAAAAAATTGGACAAAACCATTGAAGCCCTGAAAGGAGCAGACAACGGTTGCGTTCTGCCCAAGGTAGACGGTCTCACCGCCAAGGGCATTATCTCTGTTGATATTTTCGGCCTTCCTGCCGATTACGAAGCAATCAAAGCCGTAGCCGACAAGCATGACCTTTTCCTTATCGAAGATGCTGCTCAGAGCTTCGGCGGAGAATACAAAGGCAAACGCGCCTGCTCTCTCGGCGACATCACCTGCACATCCTTCTTCCCGGCTAAGCCTCTCGGCTGCTACGGTGACGGCGGCATGTGCTTCACTGACGATGATTACCTTATCGAGCGCCTGCGCTCCCACCGCATCCACGGTATGGGACCGGACAGGTACGACAATGTCAGACTCGGTATCACCGGACGTCTGGACTCATTGCAGGCAGCCATCCTGCTGGCAAAATTTGAAATCTTTCCCGAAGAAGTAGATCTGCGCGACAACGTAGCAGCTACCTATGCCAAACTTCTTGCGGATGTCGAAGGACTGACAGTTCCTACTGTTCCTGAAGGCTACCGTTCCGTATGGGCTCAGTACTGCCCGCTGGCAAAAGACGGCGAACACCGTGAACGCATCCAGAAAGCTCTGGGCGAGAAGAACATTCCTTCTCCCATCTACTACCCCATCCCCATGCATTTACAGACCGCCTTTAAGGACCTCGGCTACAAAATGGGTGACTGCCCGATAAGCGAAGATGCGGCCAGCCGTATTTTTGCAATCCCCATGCACCCTTACCTTGAAAGGGAACAGCAGGAATTCATCGCAGACATCATCAGGAATGCTTAGTCAATGAATAGCACCTTGCTAGTCATCATAACAGATCGCCTTTCCCATATAATCGGGAAAGGCGAACTGATTGACCGCTACTACAATCCGGGCGGGGTCTTTAGTGATGTCCATATCCTGATGACCAATGATGACAGACCTGATATTCAAGCCCTGCAACGGACCGTAGGTGACGCTAAACTGACCCTGCATACCCTGCCTTCCGGCATGGGGTTACTGGCGAAGACTTTATGGCGTCCGTTCCTGCTGCGAAGCTGGGCGGATCAGGCAGTAGAGCTGGCCCGGGAAATTAATCCGGCCATGATCCGTTGCTACGGTAATTTTCTTAACGGATACGTAGGCGCAAGAATCAAGGAAGAGCTGGGGATCCCACTCTTCGTATCCCTGCACACCCAGCCAGATCAGACCAGGGCCAATCCGGAAGTGGATTTCAAAACCAAGGTATTCTACGCTCTTTCCAAAGGAGTTGAAAAGTATACTCTGACAAGAGCGGATAAAGTTAGTTGCGTGTACGGTTCCATTCTGGATTATGCCCGCGACAAAGGCGCAACTAATCCGTTTGTAGCGTACAACGTAATCAATCCGGGCAAAATAGTACGTAAGGAAGAATACAGTTCTTCCGGGCCGATGAAAATTTTATATGTAGGCCGGGTTATCCCTGCCAAAAACCCGGAAAACATCATCCGTGCCCTTAAATATTTTGATGCTGAGCTGACAATTGTGGGTAGCGGCTCCAAAGAACAGGAACTCGCTGAACTTGCAAACGAACTCAAGCTGAATGCAAGAATTCATTTCATCCCGGCCATGCCTAACGATGAACTCTGCCGGACCATGCATGAATATGACCTTTTTGCCGGGCATTCCCAGTATAGCGAATTTCCTAAAACTGTACTGGAAGCTTCACTGTGTGGTTTGCCCATTCTTTTTAATTCGCGTAGGGGAACGCCTGTCCCTGAATTTGAAAATAACACAGCAAAGATGGTGGAAGATTCCCCAGCCGGATATCGTTCAGGGATTGAATTCTTTTCGAGCGAGGCGAGACGCAAGGAATTCGGCATTAATGCTGCGCGTCAGGCGGATGCGCACTGGGAACCCGCCCAAGCGGAAAAAATCTTTGCAGATATTCATAGGGAATTGACTGGCAAATGAAAAAATCAATTCTTTTCATAACATACGATTTTCCACCAATCCTTTCTCCGGAATCGATTCAGGTACAACGTCGCGCCTTGACCTTGGCTCGCAACGGGCATCGGGTGCATGTGCTCACTAGTTGCGAGAACCCTGATTTCGAATTTCTGGACCAAAAATTAAGCAGGGACCATGAGAACCTGACCATCCACCGTGTTAACAGGCTGCCCGGTGAGAAATGGCTGCACTATATCTGCGGTGGGTTTGAGATCACTGACCGCAAATTCTGGTGGAAATTTCCTGCGGCCAAAGCTGCTATCAAACTGATCAAAGAATTTCAAATAGATACACTTTACACCCATTCGACCCCGCTAGTGAACCATCTGGCCGGACTGGCGGTAAAGGAAACCGACCGCAACCTGCAATGGACTGCCCACTTTTCCGATCCGTGGACCCTGAACCCGTACCTATCGTACCGCACAGGAATCCAGCGTAAGATCAACAAGTTATATGAAAAAACAGTTATATCCAGAGCGGACAAAATAACTGTAACATCCGAAAAGACCAAAGATCTTTTTGTAAAAGGACTTGGTGCAGACAGCGAGAAGATCAAAGTTCTGCCTCATGTATTTGATCCCGACCTATACTCGCGCAGACAATCAGAACCGCTCAAAAAGATCATTGCCCATACCGGCAATATATACGGCTTGCGTTCAGCTGCTCCGCTTATTGAAGCAGTTAACAAGGTCAAGCCGCAGAATCTCGAATTTCACTTCTACGGACGAATGAAGGAAGAAGAAAGCCGTTTGGCTGAAGCAAAATGCCCGGACACAATTAAATTCTTTGATCCGGTGCCATATCTGGACTCCATTGAAGTCCTTTCCGAAGCGGATATCCTGTTGGTAATTGACGCTCCGCTGAAGGATTCTCCCTTCTTCCCCTCCAAGCTCGCCGACTACATCGGGGCGGGCAAACCCGTGGTGGCCTTGAGTCCGCTCTCATCCACCACAACCCAGATAGTGCGCGACATCCAGAAAGAACTGCTGGTAGCCGACAGTGCCGACGTTCCTTCCATTGCCGCCCTTGTACGTAGGTTGGACTCAACGAAACTGGCTGAACTGCGTGAAGACGGTAAAGATTTTTACAACATGAACAATAGCTACGAAAACATACGTGAGGCCCTTTTCAATGAATAATGCCAGAGTACTTGTGACCGGCGGCGCGGGAGCCATCGGACTGAATTTAATCGAAAGGATGCTTGCTGCCGGAGTAAGCAAGGTAATGGTTCTTGATGACTTGTCCTCCGGGTATAAAAACTACCTGCCCAATGACGAACGGATCACTTTTGTCAAAGCAGACATAGGACAGATTGAGACCTATCGTCAGGAAATGGAAGAATTCCTGCCGGAATACGTTTTTCATCTGGCTGCACATTTTGCCAACCAGAACTCAGTGGACCACCCCTTCAAAGATGTGCAGGCCAACATCATCGGTACCATGAACCTGCTGGAAATCTGCAAGGCAAACAAAGAGCTGAAGAAATTTGTCTACACCTCTTCTTCCTGCGTATACGGCAATGCAGAAATGATGAATGAAAAGGACTACATCTACCCGCACGAAACTCCGTATGCCATCAACAAGTACACAGCCGAACTCTACGTTAAGTATTATGCTTCCATGTTCCAGATCCCGGCTGTCTCCATACGCGTATTTAATACTTACGGTCCTTACGAACCGCACGGGGCATATCGCAATGTAATCCCCAACTTCATTGTACGGGCTATTAAAGGCGAGCCACTCTTTATTACTGGTGACGGCACTGAAACCCGCGACTTCACCTTTGTAGGCAATACTGCCCAGCTACTGACCTTAGCCGCCCTATCCGAGATAACTGACGGCGACATCTTTAACGGTGGAACCGGAAAACCCACTAAGATCATTGACCTTGCAAAAATGATCATAGAATACACCGGATCTTCTTCCGAAATTGTATTCAAAGAAAGACGCAACTGGGATGCAGTCAAAGACCGCCTTTCCGACATTTCAAAATCATGGAAAGTACTCGGCTATGACCCGGAAGTTCCGCTGGAAGAAGGTCTGCGCAAAACCGTTGACTGGTACATGAACGACTACGAGATTGAAGATTAAAAGGACCACACGGCTATCATGATCAAAAAGATCAAAGGACTCCTGAACCCGGCTCAGAAAAAAAGTATTTTCGCGCTGGTTGTTCTGTCCATTCTTATATCGGGCATAGAAACCGTTGGTATTTCGGCTATTTTGCCATTTATTTCTGTTGCGAGTGATTTTTCACTGGTAACAGGTAATAAATACTACAATTTTGCCTACACTTTTTTTGGGTTCAGCGATGCACAGTCCTTTGTCATCACTTTCGGCCTTGTTTTGATCGGATTTTACGTATCCAGAGGGTTTCTCAATCTCTGTTACATGTATTTTATTCAGAGATATTCACAAGGAATATTTCTATCCCTTGGAACTAAACTGTTTTCTAATTATGTGCATATCAAATATCAGGATATGACCACTCGAAACAGCTCAGATCTTTCCAAGAAACTGATCACTGAAACAAACAATGCAGCTCTTTTCTTTTATTCCTTACTGTTGCTGATTTCTGAACTTTTTGTATCTTCCTTTCTTTATACTGCATTACTGGTGGTCAACTGGAAGGTTACGCTGGCCCTTACCGGTTTTCTCGGACTAATGGTCCTGCTGCTGATCAAAATTGTTTCCCGGCTGATCAAAAAAGAAGGGTTGAAACGAAACCAGTTTCAGGAAGTATACTACCGCACCATTAGCGAAACCCTGAGCAACCTGAAATTCATTAAGCTCATGGCCGGAGAAAAAACAGCTATCAATGCTCTGCACAAGTCTGGAAAGGGATACGTTGATGCCATGGTAATGAACAACACCTATAATACAGTTCCCCGACTTTCTCTTGAAAGTATCGGATTCTCCATGCTTATCGCGGCCCTGATTCTGGCTTTACAGAGCGGGCAGGCTATTTCATCGATTATCCCGGTCGTATCTCTTTTTGGTTTGGCAATGTACCGTATGCTGCCCTCTGTAAACCGCATCCTGAGCAGCTACAACAATATGCTTTACTACAATAAGAGTATTGACCTGCTCTATGAAGACTTTCACCTCGAGACTCATAGACTGGGCAATGACCCCATTAAATTCAAGGACCAGATTAATATTCGAAACATGAGTTTCGGATATACTGAAGAATTGATCCTCAAAAATATTTCCCTGAACATCACAAAGGGTGAAAAAATAGCCCTTATCGGTGAAAGCGGGGCAGGCAAAAGCACCCTCGCAGATATTATCATCGGAATGTACACTTCTTTTTCCGGAAATATCGATGTGGATGAGACCCCATTAACAGAAAAAAATATGCTCTCATGGCGGGAAAAAATTGGTTATATTCCGCAGTCCATTTATCTTTTTGATTCCACAGTGTCAGAAAACGTTGCTTTCGGGCGCAAATTTGATGAACAGAAGCTGAAAGAAGCACTCAACAAAGCTGAGCTGACTCCTTTTCTAGAACAGAATCAAGGGATCCATACACCTGTGGGTGAAGATGGGTCACAGCTTTCCGGAGGTCAAAAGCAGAGAATCGGAATAGCACGGGCCATTTACGGCAACCCTGATCTTCTGGTTCTTGATGAAGCCACATCAGCACTGGACAGCCAAACCGAACAGCGGATCATGGACAATATTTTTAAAGTCAGCGAAGGCAAGACATTAATTATAATCGCACACCGACTCTCTACTATCGAGCAGTGCGACAAAGTATATAGAATTGAAGACAAAGGCATCCGCCTTATTGAAGATAAAAACACCCTCAAGGGTTAAGAGGAGAATATAATGTTTAACGGAAAAAGTATTCTGATCACTGGCGGAACAGGTTCATTCGGCCATAAATGTGTTAAAATGATTCTGGAAAAATACTCTCCCAAAAGATTGATCATATACAGCCGTGACGAATTCAAACAGTACGAAATGTCACGCAAATTCTCCGACAAAGAATTTCCCTGCATGCGCTACTTCATCGGTGATGTGCGCGATAAGGAAAGACTCTACCGGGCACTAAAAGGAGTTGACTTTCTGATCCATGCAGCAGCCATGAAACAGGTTCCAGCTTCAGAGTACAACCCATTTGAAGCCATCAAGACCAACATCATCGGTGCCCAGAACCTTATTAACACTGCCATTGATGTCGGCGTAAAAAAAGTAATCGCGCTCAGCACCGATAAAGCTGTAAGCCCGGTCAACCTCTACGGTGCCACCAAGCTCTGTTCTGATAAACTTTTTGTGGCTGGAAACCTTTACGCCGGATCCGAGGACACCAAATTCAGCGTTGTCCGTTACGGAAACGTTGTTGGCAGCCGGGGCAGCGTTGTTCCCCTTTTCCAGAAACAAAAAGAAACTGGAACCTTGACCATCACTGATCCACGCATGACTCGCTTCTGGACCACTCTTGATGATGCAGTACAATTCGTTCTTGACGGTTTTGAAAGAATGGTCGGCGGCGAAATCTTCGTCCAGAAAATTCCGAGCATGAAGATTACTGATCTGGCCAAAGCCATGGGACCGGATTGCGAACAGAAAATCATAGGCATCCGTCCCGGCGAAAAGCTGCATGAAATGATGATTTCCGCAGATGACGCCCGCAACACAGCTGAGTTCGACGAATATTATGTAATCAAACCCGACACCGGTTTTATGAACAGACAGGCTGAAATGATAGGCGGCAGCCCCGTTGTAGAAGGTTTTGAATACTCTTCAGACAGCAATGTAGACTGGGTTGACGAAAAAGGATTGATCAAAATGATTTCAACCATAGAGATAGACCATTAGAGGTTCACTGTGGGTAATTCTAAAAATATTCCATACGGTCGCCAGTCAATTGACGAACAGGATCTCAAAGCCGTTACTGATGCTCTTACCTCAGGGTGGCTGACAACCGGTCCGAAAGTGGCTGAGTTCGAACAAGCAATCGCCAAAATATCCGGCGTAGCCCACGGAGTGGCTGTAAACAGTGGTACCGCGGCCCTGCATGCTGCCATGTTCGCCTTTGAGGTAAAAGAAGGTGATGAGGTCATTGTTCCGCCGATGACCTTTGCTGCTTCTGCCAACTGCGTTGCCTACATGGGGGCAACCCCGGTATTTGCGGATGTTGATCCTGACACCCTGCTCATCGATCCTGCTGAAGTGGAAAAGAAAATTACCTCCAAAACAAAAGGGATCATCGCAGTTGATTACGCGGGTCAGCCTTGTGATTATGAAGCCTTGCGCAACATCGCGGACAAACATGGAATCTTCCTTGCCGCAGACGGTTGCCACTCCATCGGCGGAAGCCTGAACGGTAAACCTGTAGGTTCACTGGCTGACATCACCCTGTACAGCTTTCACCCGGTCAAGCACATGACCACCGGGGAAGGCGGCATGGCTGTGACCGACAACGCTGAATACGATAAGCGCATGCGCATTTTCCGGAACCACGGCATCACTGCCGATTTCAGGCAGCGTGACGGCTGGTTCTATGAAATGCAGGAACTGGGCTTCAACTACAGAATCACTGATTTTCAATGTGCACTCGGTTTAAGCCAGCTTTCCAGACTTCCTGAATGGATTGCCCGAAGACGGGAAATTGCCGCCATATACGACAAAGAATTTGCCGCCATGGAAGGTATTGCTCCTCTCGGTAAACAGGAAGGGGCAAAACATGCATACCACCTCTACGTGATAAATCTGGAAGGTGAAAACCGCAGCGATAAGCGCAAAGCTGTATTCGACTACCTGCGCGGACACGGTCTAGGCGTACAGGTTCACTATATTCCGGTACATCTACACCCGTATTACAAAAACAACTTCGGAACCCATGAAGGCATGTGCCCGGTTGCAGAAAAAGCTTATGAAGGCTTAATCTCGCTGCCCATGTTCCCGCTCATGGAAAATGAAGATATTGAATACGTTGTTGAAACCGTGCAGACAGCCTTAAGGCAAGGATAAACCTATGTGTATAGCCGTTATTCCGGCCCGTGGGGGAAGTAAGCGAATAAAAAACAAAAATATTAAGGATTTCGCAAGCAAACCAATTCTCTACTATTCAATTACAGCCGCAATTGAAAGTGGACTATTCAGTCATGTCATAGTCTCAACCGACTCTGATGACATTGCTGAGGTGGCGGAAAAATACGGTGCCATTGCCCCGTTCAGACGCCCTGCCGAGCTTTCGGATGATTACACCCCCACGGCTCCAGTCTTGATGCACGCCATAGACTGGGCCATGGAAAACGGGATTAATGCTAAACATGCATGCTGCATCTACCCCACAGCACCATTTGTACGTCCGGCAGACCTTAAGGAAGGGTTTGAACTCTTAACCTCAAAAGACGCGCACTCGGTTCTAGCAGTGACTACTTTCCCGTTTCCTATCCAGCGAGCACTTAGAATTAACAGCAAGGGATTTATGGAGATGTTCTGGCCTGAACATGAAATGACCCGATCACAGGATTTACCTGAAGCATACCATGATGCCGGACAATTCTGTTGGGTAAATTGTAAAAAATTTCGTAAAAATAACAGGATGTATTCCGAAGAAACTATCCCTGTGACCTTACCTCGTAATTTAGTGCAGGACATCGATACACTTGAAGATTGGGAAGCAGCTGAAGTAAAATTTGAAATACTAAAAAAACAATCCTTAATTTAAGCATAATCGACAGCAAGCACAAAGACGCAAAATGGAAATGAAAACAGAAGACCTCTTGGGAAAAGATAAAACTCTTATCATAAGGGCTGATGCTAATTCCAAAATCGGAATTGGCCATGTTATGCGGTGCCTCGCTCTCGCTCAAGAGTGGATGGACAGAGGGGGACGAGCTATTGTTGTCGGAAAAATTGCTAATACTACTTTAGTTAAAAAAATTCGTAATCTTGGACTAGAATATGAGCCAATAGACGTTTCATATCCTGATTCTGAGAACGATGCACAAATATTACTCCAAGTTGCGAAGTCTGCACCGGCAGGCAGTTGGATTGTATTGGACGGCTATTTTTTAGATACTATATACCAGAAGCGAATAAGGAAAAATCATCCCAATACTCTGGTTATCGATGATTGCCATCATCTCAAAAAATATGATGCAGCAGTAATTCTGAATCAGAACCTCGGCGCTGAAACGATAGTTTATAATGTGAATGAGAACGCTATAGTTTTGGCTGGCTCTAAATATGTCCTGTTAAGAAAAGAATTTAGGACAAGCACAGCAAAACACCCTGTCACGGCAAATGACGGCCACATCAGTGTTTTGGTTAGTATGGGAGGAGCCGACGCTCTTAATGTGTCTTTAACAATTCTCCAAGCCTTACAAGCTTTAGGCAACAAGATAGAATTAACACTTGTTGTGGGGCCAGCTTACCCGCATAGACATTCTTTAGATCATTTTGCTCAGAATTCGACATTTAATTTTAACATTAAATCAAATGTTGAAAATATGGCTGAGCTGATAGCTGAAAATGATATCATAATAGGAGCCGGCGGTTCCTCCTGCTGGGAAGTTTGCAGCATTGGCAGACCCTTAGTAATAATTACAACCGCTGATAACCAAATTAGGATTTCAGAAAAGCTGGAAGAAGCCGCTGCCGCTGTTTATTTGGGAAGTGCTGAAAAGATTGATCACGAAACAATATATCATGCTGTAAAGTTTCTTGTAAAAGATACAGGTAAAAGACAAGAGCTGTCGCGCAAAGCACTTGAAATATTTGACAATAAAGGCGTCTCAAGAGTTGTGGACATTCTGGTTGAATAAATTATTTGACCCTACTTATATTTTGTTCTCAACTGAGAACTAGTAACTACTCCGACATTTTGGATTTAAGCAAATTAAGGATGTTATCAGCTGATATCTAAATAAAATTTATCTTCGCTAACTATAAAAAAAGAGAAAAACATGCCTTACAATAAAAATGTTTATGTGGAAATTAATGGACAAATGATTGGCCCTGGAAAACGCCCCTTTATTGTGGCGGAGATGTCAGGAAATCATAACGGAGATATCCAAAGAGCGTTTCGAATAATTGATGCCGCAAAGCAAGCCGGGGCAGATGCCGTTAAAATTCAAACCTATCGTCCAGATACTATCACGATAAACCATGACAGCCCTGATTTCATGATAAACGAAGGGCTTTGGGCTGGATACCGATTGTACGATCTCTATGAGAAAGCACATACGCCTTGGGAGTGGCATAAGCCTCTTTTTGAATATGCCCAAAAAATTGGTATAACTCTGTTTTCCGCTCCTTTTGATCACACTGCAGTTGATCTCCTTGAGCAATTAAATACCCCTGCATATAAAATTGCCTCTCCAGAATTGATCGACTTGCCACTCATTCAAAAAGTTGCCCGAACAGGCAAACCAATCGTGATGTCGACTGGTATGGCGACGCTGGAAGAGATTGAAGAAGCAGTAGAAGCCGCTCGGAGTGCCGGGGCACAAGACATCATATTACTCCATTGCACTGCAGCCTACCCAACTCCACCGGAAGAAGCTAACCTATCCACAATCAAAGAACTTTCTGACCGTTTCGGTGTAATGGCAGGCTTATCTGATCATTCGATGGGGACTACAATACCTATTTTAGCTGCAGGACTTGGTGCAGTAATAATTGAGAAACACTTCACTCTTTCTCGCAAAGAGGGAGGAGTAGACAGTGCCTTTTCCTTGGAAACTGAAGAATTGACTCAACTGACTGCGGCAGTAAAAGAAGCTCATACAGCATTAGGTTCTCCCGCTTTTTCTCCTACTAATTCCGAAATGTTGGTGCTTAAGAACCGACGTTCATTGTATGTTGTAAAACCAGTCGTAAAAGGCGAAGCTCTCACAGAAATGAATATTCGGTCAATTCGACCAGGCAACGGTCTTAAACCCAAATTCTACAACAAGATTATCGGAAAAAAGGCAACTCGTGATCTCAATTTCGGAGAACCTCTTGACGCAACTATGATTGAAGGTGGGATTTAGTCCACGGTTAACTTTGTTGAACATTGAGAAATGTTCGATCTGACTGTATTTAATTTTTTAAATTACAAGGAGTACACAATGTCGCAGAAAGAAACGTTTAGCACTCGAGTAGGTTCAACAAATACTGAAGTTGATCGAAAACACGAAACAGCTCAACGGCTGAGAGCCTCTTCAATTCCTAATTCAGAATTACTCGATAATTTAGGATTATACCTTACACGTCAAAATTTATCACGAATCAACTTCATGCAAATGTTGTATCAAAAAATAGTTCCTGTGCATGGAGTCATAATGGAATTTGGTGTCAGATGGGGGCAAAACATGGCCCTTTTTTCCACTTTACGAGGAATCCATGAACCATACAATTACAATCGCAAAGTTATTGGTTTTGATACTTTTAGTGGATTTCCATCTGTAAGTGCTCAAGATGGCGAACATGTAGGGATTGGTGATTACGGAGTCACAACAGGCTGGTACGATGAGCTTAATGAACTGCTCGACTTTCATAATCAAAACGCACCTATTCCACATAAAAAAAAATATGAATTAGTCAAAGGCGATGCTTCAGAAACACTACCGGGATATCTTAAGTCAAACCCTGAAACCATCGTAGCGCTCGCATATTTTGATTTCGATATTTATCAACCGACTCATGATTGCCTTAGCGCTATATTACCTTATCTCACCAAAGGTAGTATTTTAGCTTTTGATGAACTTAACGTTCCAGACTTTCCAGGTGAAACCATTGCTCTCAAAGAAATTCTCGGATTATCTAAATATGCTATTAGAAGAGATCCATCAAATCCTCTCACTTCATATATTGTTATTGAATAAGCATAAGTATGACCATGCTCAAAGAGGCTCACGTAGGAAGGATAAGATCAGCGAAATGTAGCTCTTTTTGAGCAGAGAGATAGCGGTATAGCACACCGCTATACAATTTGATGGAGTAATGAAGGATGAACAGTAAACGTTTTAGTGTGGCTCACGAAATAATTACAGTCCCAGTAGGAAATGTATTGGTTACTTCCGTATCTCGGAAAGCTCCACTAGTTCAGGCTATGAAAACTGCCTTGAAACGGATATCCAAAGAAGCACAAGTTATTGCTGGAGACATAGACCCTGATGCTCCTGCGCAGCATGTAGCGGATGCTTTTTGGATCATGCCTAGGCTGACTAGCAAGGTGCTACCAGATTTGATTCAAGGTTGCCGAGAACGCGGTATCTCAGTTATTCTACCATCTCGCGATGGAGAATTGCCTTTCTGGGCGCATCACCGGAAAAAATTTGCCGAAGCAGGTATTGCGATTTTAGTTTCTGAAGAAAAATCAGTAAATCTTTGCTTAGACAAACTTGAATTTGCCAAGTTCGGAAAGACGGCACATCTTTCTGTTATTAATGCAGCTAAAAAGCCAGGACACGTTGGGACCGGACCGTATGTCGTGAAAGAACGATTCGGCGCTGGTTCTAAAAAAATTGGCCTCTCCCTATCCTTAGATGAAGCATTGGCACACGCAAAAACTCTTAAGAATCCTATCTACCAACCCCATATAACAGGTCCTGAAATCAGTATTGATGGCTGGGTAAATCAACATGGTGTTGTTATCGGAGTGGTACTACGTCGAAGAGATCGAATAATCGCTGGGGAATCTCAGGTAACAACCACATTTCGTGACGAAAAACTGGAACGTGAAGCTTCTCTTATATTGAAGCAATATAATTTACGCGGCCCAGTCGTAATGCAGGCTATTATTTCAAATAATACTATGCACATGATAGAATGCAATCCCCGCTTTGGAGGCGCTTCAACAACATCAATTGCCGCTGGATTAGACTCCCTTTATTGGAGCCTTATCGAAGTTTTCGGGCAGGACAAGCCTACTGTTTTCAAACGTACTGCCGACAATGTTAAGCAAGTTAGACTGCCGGTTGACATGGTGTTTTATGATACTGATATTTGACCTTGATGACACTCTCTATGATGAAATGAGCTTTGTTACGAGTGGCCTTCATGCCGTTGCCAAACACGGAGAGACCGCTTTTGGGCTAAATGCTGAGCAGTCATATCTCGACTTAATTAAAATATTAAATGAGCAAGGACGGGGACGAGTCTTTAACTTATGGCTTGACTCGCATGGGATTATGTCTAAAGGGCGAGTCTCCGAATGCATTAAAATATACCGTCACCATAAACCAAAGCTGACACTGTTTCCACAGGCACAAGCATTACTAAGTAAATATCATGGAGTAACACCTCTCTACCTCGTAACTGATGGGCACAAAGTAGTTCAACATAACAAAGTCAAAGCACTCGGTTTAGAATCAAAATTCAAACGTATTTTTATTACGCATCGTTTCGGCATCAAAAACGCTAAACCTTCAACTTATTGTTTTGAGCTTATTCGCCGCTCAGAGGGATGTGATTGGTCTGATATGATCTATGTTGGGGACAATCCGAGTAAGGATTTTGTTAACCTCAATAAAGTCGGGATGCTAACTGTTAGAGTGCTCACTGGTGGACACCGCCATGTTGAAGCCAAGCATGGCTATGATGCAAAAATTGTTATTAAAGATCTTCACGAATTTAATAAACAGATATTCACGTCTATTTTGGGAGCTGGAAATGAATAAACATACCATATTGTTTATGAGTCGCGAAAGATGCGATGATTTTTTTATACCTATGGTAAAAGAGCTTAAAAAGAACTTTAATATCGTTGTTACAGTAACAAAGAACAATAAGGAACTCTATTCTGGGATAGAAGGGATCACTATTGAAGAGTTTCATGACCATGAAACCATGATAACACTTAGCAAGCATATAACTTCTCAACAATTAGAAAAAGTTAAATTAATTGAAAATGATCTAGATTTAAACTGCTATAATTTTGACATAAATTATCTTTTATACGAAAAGTTTGTAAACAGGTATCATGGAAAAACAATTCTTGGCTCTTTAAACAAAGTAATCCCTCAAAGGTTACTACTTGACTATATATTTTTGAACTCCATTATAAAAAAACATAATGTAGAATATGCTTTTTTTGAAACACTCGACCTTACGGGGACAATGATTCTTGATGCCATGGCCCGGAAGAAGATCATCAAGCAAGCTTTTGCGCAGCAGTGCCACCCTTTTGGTGGAGAACTGCGAATAAGAATAACAAGTGGAAGTAAGCGTGAAAGTCGTATGATAGACTATATTTACAACTCAGGAAATATTAATATCGAAAGCATACGTTGGGCAGAAAAAGCCATTAATCGATACGAAAAAGAAAAACCTACTACAAAATACGACTCTCAACAGGCTGCTCTCGGAAGAATTATACCAAGATACAGCTTGGCTCAAATAATAGATAAAGCTAAACGCATGTTAGAAGGTGATTCATTAGCGCCTGCATTAATTAAGCTTAAAAACAGGATACTATCAGCTAAATACCTAACTACTGAAGTGCCTGAAGGAAATATTATTTCGTATTTTCTCCAGCTGACTCCTGAAGCTACGACCTGTGCGCAAACTCCCGAATTCGCAAATCAGGAACACATGCTCGAGCAAATCGCCATTCACGGAAAATATGGCTACACTGTGGTGATTAAAGAACACCCTGCATGTTATGGCAATCGAGATCCTAAATTTTATAAAGAATTAACAGCATTGCCCAATGTGGTCATATTATCACCTTCAGTCCCTACAAGGGACATCATACTGAGAAGTAAAGCAGTTGTAGTAACAACCGCGACATCTGTGGCGATAGAATGTCTTGCAACAAGAATCCCTGTCATTTGCTTAGGAAAACCATTCATCAATATTTGTAAAAACACCGTCACTGTTGATAAGCCCCATGAAGTCTGGGATATAATTGATAGCGTGAAGGCTAATAAAGATGAAGCTATCAAATTCTTGGCTGCTATGTATCAAGGAACCTATGGTAATCCGCAATATAGCCACGTCATAACTCATGATGAAATCATAGAAAGAGGCAAGCTAACAGGCAAAGCACTTAAAGACGAAATAGAATTTTATGAAAATATACTTTTGAACTAATCGATTGACATGCACGTATTGACGTCTTCCCAATAAGCTGGACCATTTAAAAATAGAGATTTTTGGCAAACCAACCTATTGTCACAGTAAGGAGTTTGCCGTGAAGAAAAGTAAATTTACCGATGAACAGATTGCATTTGCACTACGTCAGGCCGAAACGGGCACAAAGGTCAACGAAGTCTGTCGCAAGATGGGGATATCCGAAGCTACTTTTTACAACTGGAAAAAGAAATACGGTGGTCTTGGCGTAAGCGAGCTGCGCCGCTTGAAACAGCTTGAAGAAGAAAACCGCCAATTAAAGAAACTGGTTGCCGATCTGAGTTTGGACAAGCAAATGCTTCAGGATGTTTTGACAAAAAAGCTTTGAAGCCTGCCCAGTTGATCAAATTTGCTGAATATTTGGAGCAGGCTTACCTAGTCAGCATTCGCAGAAGATGTTCAGTTCTATGTCTTGGAAGATCGAGCTACTATTATAAGTCGGTGCGCAAGGACGATACCCCCTTACGACTCCGTATCAGGGATATTGCTGAAAGCCGTGTGCGCTACGGTTGCCATAGAATATATATCCTGTTGAGAAGAGAAGGCTGGTATGTGAACCACAAGAAGGTGCATCGCATATATTGCGAAGAAGGCTTGAACCTACGCTCTAAACGGCCAAGACGACATATCTCAGCAGCACGCCGAATGGATCGACCAGAACTCTCCACTATTGATCAGTGCTGGTCGATGGATTTTGTGGCTGATAATCTGTACAATGGCCGAAGAATCAGAGCATTAACTGTGGTCGATAATTTTAGTCGTGAATGCTTGGATATTTACGTAGATTCCTCGATAAAAGGTGATAAAGTCGTTGCCAGATTGGAATGGCTACGTGTCATCTCAGGTAGGAAGCCAATACGCATCCAAGTAGATAACGGCAGTGAATTTATTTCTAAAGCGCTTGATAAATGGGCTTATGAAAATGAAGTAGTTCTGGATTTTTCTAGGCCCGGAAAACCAACAGATAATCCGTTTATTGAATCTTTCAACGGAAGTTTTCGGGACGAGTGCTTGAATACACATTGGTTTTTATCTGTTTCAGACGCTCGAACCAGAATTGAAACATGGCGCAAGGAGTATAATGAATTTCGTCCGCATTCTTCATTGGGAGATCAGACGCCAAACGATTGTGCCCTTGCCCATAAGACGCCCTCAGAAGGCCGAATTTATCTATATTTGACCGGTACAGAATAAGGGAAGACGTCAGTAACAATTAACTAAGCCCTAAATTTTAATCCCAGAATAAATTCTCCATTGCGACCGGAGCATTAGTACCCCGCGCGGAATAAAATGCCATACAGCACGCTTTAAAGGATTCTGAGGCGGGTTATTGATAATTTTGTCTATTACAAAATTATTAAAGCCCGCTTTTTTATATCTGGCAGCATATTCATCTTCCGAGAAGGCGTGCCATGCTTCATCCTGAGTGGCAACCTGATGAGCTAAATTCTCTTGCTTGTAGGTTGCAATAATAAGCCTTCCACCCTTTTTAAGAACCCTCTGACATTCTGCCAGCATGGCTTCATGGTCCTCTACGTAATAATCAACAGCAACCATGAAAATCATATCAAAAGACTCGTTCTTAAACGGCAGGCTAGATCCTGTGGTCAATAAATCAAGCCCCTTAAGATTCTCGATATTGCTCTCAATATGAATAACGCTATGATGGGCAAAGGCGTAGCAACCGGGTCTCGATCCAATTTCCAGTACGGATGAATTTTTACCGGCATATTCATTTAATAAATCTTCTAATTCGCGGTACTTAATCATCGAAACCTACTTCTTTCTTGCCTGATATTGTTGTTGGAGCTGCTTTCTGTACGCATTGCTGAATTGGATCCCCTGAACCAACTTTGATTTCAAAAAATTAATGTCTTTGTCGTATTGATTATATGAAACGAGCTCTCCGCCCCAAGACAGCTTAAATTTCATGATATTAATCTTTTTAGGATCACCTGAATCAGGCTCAGCCCCGACATAGTCGAACCACTTGACTTCGCGCCTGATTGCTTCCTTGATGATGTGCCATTGCAATGCATAGTTGGCAAAGCGCTTCTTCTTATCGTACCTGGCAGCAGGAGCGGTGGTGATACCTTCAACATACCCCACTTCTTTCCCCCATGTGGCTCCTGACCATGCTAAGGGCTCACCATCAAGAACAGCTACAAAATATGAATAATTTTCATTATCCTGTGCAGCTATATTATTAATTCTGCGAGTATCAATTGTGCTTTTCCGGCCTTTAATATCCTGCCAGAGCTCAATGTGCTCTTTCTTTTTCAAATCAACAATTTTAATATCTGTCTCGGCAACCCTGCGAACACTTCGACGCGTCTCATATTTCAACTTTTTGAATATGGCCTCTTCACCCTGAGCAATATCCAATACAACTGTGTGCTTTTTAGTTCTGGTAAACCCTGCAGAAGTGAAAACAGAGTCATAATCATCCGCAAGAGCAGGATTGTCAAAAAAATTATAATAGGGGGGCATGACTGAAATTGATGTAGCTCTCACTGCATCAGAAAGACTCAATAGGTATTCACACCAATTTTCGAGTTTTTGCTTCTCAAAATTTTCGCAAACAGGACCATGAAGTATACGTAGCTGATAGGCAGACAAAAACTTGGTTATCGCCAGCCCGACCTCGGAAGAATAGCAGAAAAAAGGATCAAGCTGGGCTACTCCGAAGCAATCACAACAATCGATCTTAAAGGTCGGAGCGTAAGCTGTTTTTAAAAAATTCTGATCCGGAGTATCGTGCCAATAAGTTAATGCATTATATTGTGTCTGGTTCACAGTTGACTCCAAGCGTAGACATTTATGCAGCTCACAAAATGGTGTAAAAAACAAGTTTACACTCTCAAGAATTCCATGTGTACTATATGGCTACAGGCCATACGATAAATTTTCTATAAATAGGTAAAATTTAGCGGCTGAATCACTCGTGAGTGTGACCCAGCCGCAAAACAGAGAATTAAAAGCCGAACTAACTGTTATCAATTTTCTTGCACCCGCAATTGTAATTACAATCGACAATTTTGAGAGCAAGATTAAGTGCTTCAAGTCCATCTTCACCTGTTACGAGCGGGGAAGAATTATCCCTGCAGCATTCCAGAAAAGATTCAATCTCGACACGAAGGGGTTCGCGCTTTTCTACACGAAAACGTGTGAAATCACCTTCTGCTACTCCGAATTTAGCTTTGAACCAATCACTCTGGTTTTCATTCTGCTCGGCAGCATAGTTGGAGTTGAAGGTAAGATTCTGGTTAAGGTAATCAACGGTAAACATACCGTTTTCACCGGTCACAGAAATTTCCCTTATCTTAGTCGGAGTTACCCAGTTTACGTCCAAGATACCGAGAATTTGGTTTTCAAAACGTAGAAGACCAAAAACGATATCTTCGTTATCAGTATTCATGACTTTGGATATTTCAGCAGTCATGGAGTGCACTTCAGACTGTGCAATATAACGCATCATATCGAGTTCATGTGTTGCAAGGTCACTTGCTACACCAACATCAGTAATTCGTCCGGGATACGGAGACTGACGTCTGGAATGAATGGTAAAAATACGTCCTAACTGACCATCAGCAAGTCTTTCCTTCAGCTGTGTTACGGCAGGGTTAAAACGTTCAATATGTCCGACTTTAAGTACCCGATTCACTTCTTTAGCTTTCGCGATCATTTCGCGCGCTTGATCAACAGTCTTCGCAATAGGCTTTTCAACCATCACGTGAATGCCTGCATCGAGGCAATCCATAGTAGCCTGATGATGATAAGAGGTGGGTAAAGCGATGGTTACTGCATCAGGCTTTTCTTTATCAAGCATCTCACGGTAATCAGTATAGGCACGACCACCGTAAAGGGCGCAAAGCCTGTCAGTCTGCGCAGTGTTATGGTCAACTACTCCGACAAGCTCCGAACCGGCAATATCTGAATATAGACGCACATGGTGCTGGCCCATAGCGCCTGTTCCAATAACTGCTGTTTTCATTTTTTTCCTTTCCATTATTTTTATTTAAAGAGGCCGGAATTTGTAGCATAGAATCTTCCGGCAGCTAAATTTCGCGCTCTAATGAGTCACTTTTTAGTTAACTTGAAGAGCAATGGCAATACAAGTTCAGCTCATTTGTAAAAAACAAATCTATACACAATCACATCTCACTTAAATTAATCAGAATATTCCTAATTAACTTCTAAGGGATTCCCAAAAGCATCAAGCCAAGCTTTCCCAAGGGCGACCGCACCATCATAATTCAAATGATTGCTATCTGCATACAGAGGAACCCCATCAAGAACAGGGTTAAACTGACCATTCTTAGTCAGTCTTTTTAGTAGGTCTTTTGGATCAATTACAATTACACTAGGGTACTCAAGCTTAATCTTGTCTATGACTGAATCCTCAAAGCTATGCCGCTTCTCAATATCATTCCAATTAGCAGAAGTATGCAGGTCTGAATTAAAAAGAATATTTTTCACATAATTTTGTGAAAGAGGCTCGCGGACATAGGGAATATCTTTAAAAAGAACAGGGGTAACACCATTTTTAACAAGAAATTTTATAGCATCATATAAGCCCAATTCGAAACTAACCTTGTTATCTGAAATGATATCAGAACTTGGCTCTACATTTTCATGCAACATTCGTTCAGGCTTATTCGCGTTTGAATAAATTCTAGAAGAATAAAACGCCGCAATGAAGACGTACTTCACTTTTCCCTGCGTTACCAATTTACGCCAATATTCATTCATTTCCCGCTTGTCAGCACGTAATTCCAAATTACCTTGAACATCGCGGTCATAAAAATCTACATTTAATAAAAACGGGGTGCTATCACGAGCAACCTGTAATCCCTTTATTGCATAGGGAGCACAAATCAACTCTACAAACGGACGTATGGCAGTCGAATGAGAATCACCCAGCAATAAAGCCTGAACGGGGCCGGAGGAATCCATATTCCACATGCTGTTAGCATTTTCAATATGAGAGTCTGTTGGGGACCCTTTACCAAGCTGGGCCCCCAGATATGGCCTTTCAATACTGCTGACAGCATGTATCGCCTTTCTTTCATCCTCTGTGTAACGAGTCATGTAACCATCATCATTGTAAGCACCGTATAAATATATACCGCTTAGACAAATAGGGAGTAAAACGAATGAGCAAAAGGCTGCCTTGAAGGATATATTTGCTTTTCTGAACGGCTTTTCGATTAGCTTATAAGACAATACAGATAATCCAAGACTCAAACATAAGGCCGGAATTCTGTACTTAACTACTGAGTGACCAGTATATGCGAGCAACGAAAATACAGGCCAATGCCAAAGATACAAAGAGTAAGAAATCTTTCCCATCCCGCGGAATATAGATGTCGAAAAAAGATTGGCTATCGGCGAAGCAGACCAACGAAATGGTAGCAGCAGTAAAAATGTACCTAAGCAGGGAATAAAAGCATCCAACCCGGGATATGGGAGGCCTTCTTTGTAAAAAAAACTTGCATATAAAATTAATGAAAGCCCGGTTATATGGACAAAATTTACAGTCTTTTTCTCAATTATAGGATCTAAAGCGATAGGCTTTCGAAACAAAAGCGCTCCCATAGCTCCGAGAAACATCTCAAAAAAACGAGCCGGAATCATGTAGAAGGCAAACTCAGGAAACTTGACTAAGTACTGGGAAAGCAGAAGGAGAAGGATAAAAACACTGAAAAGAATTCTAGCATGAAATTTCTTGGGAATAAAACGATAGGCTAACAGAAGAAAGGCAGGCCACAGGTAGTAAAACTGTTCTTCTACAGAAAGTGACCAAGTATGTGTTAACGGAAACTCTTTAGAATATCCTCTCCAATATCCGCCGAAATATCTCCACAGAAAGAAATTCGAACACGAGGCAAGAGTAGCAAACTGCGCCTTTGCATAACTAAGCAAAAGGCCCGGCAGAAGTAATTTGTGCGCAACATATGTTGTACCTCCAAGCACTACTAATAAAGCCGGTAGAAGTCTTCTAATTCTGCGCAGATAAAATATCTTAAAACTGAAAACACCTTGATCAATCTCGTTAACCATAATTGATGTAATCAAATAGCCCGAGATAACGAAAAAAACATCAACCCCGACAAAACCTCCTTCAAAAAGGGGAAATTGCGCATGCGAGAAAACTACAAGCAGAACAGCAACAGCGCGCAGCCCATCTATATCTTTTCTATAGGGAATAACACTCATATCAAACTTACTTATGCAAACATCTTTTGCCGACTATAAAAAAGAGAGCCGACCCTAAGGCCGGCCCTCTATATTTATCTACGTGGATATAATCCAGTAGTCTGGTGCTTACTTAAAGCGGCTACGTACGATAGCAACCATGGGAGCAAGCATCAGGAGCAGCCATTCCAGACCGAAACCAGCTGCGGGGTTGAATACACAACCGGAGGAGCTGGAGGAGGAACCTGCGATACCGAGAACAACCGGGTCAACAATACCACCATCGATGGTATTGTTGGTGTCGTATGAGCCATTATCTTTAACGACCCAGTTTACGACTACTTCATCAGTTGCATCAAGAACAGAGTTAGGTCCGAGGTAACCGCTACCGTCAGCTCTGGAAATCCACCATGCACCATCGGTGGTGGTAGCTTCGTTTTCAGCGTAGGTAAGGAGATGAGCAGAAGAGCCATCGATCATTACCTTGTAGAGAGCGAGGTCGGAAACTCTACCAGCAACACCAGTCATTACGAACTTAGCGGTATAGTAGAAGTCTTTACCGGGACCCATTTTACCGGAGCTAGTCAGAGTGTAACCCTTAACATCGGTCAAAGGTACGAAATCAGATGCGATACCGGTCCAGTTAGCAAGAAGTTCAGTCTTGGTGTAACCTGTGCTGTTTCTGCTGTAGTTAGTACCGGAAGTAGTGGTCATGGATGCGTTAGTCTGATAGTTCGCAGCAGCACCGGTAATCACAGTGGTGGTAGCTGCAGTCGGAATCAGGAAAGCAAGAGAACGGTATGCAATGCTTGTGTCACGGAAGTCTTTGTTTACATAACTTTCGTAGATACCTACAGAGAAGACATCGTCAGAAGATCTTTTACCGTAGAAGTGACCGATAACGTTACCGTTGACATCTTTAAAGGTAGCATTGGTCTGGGCAATTTTAAACTGAGAAGTAGAAGTTACGTCAACAGTGTACTGATCAAGATCAGTTTCATCTCTGTCAATGTTCTGCAGAGAACCGATAGCACTATCAACAAACCAGTCGTGAGCAGAACCAGTCAGCTCCATGTTACCATCAACACGGAACTGCATGAGACCAGCAGTTGCGTTACCTTTTTCCTGACCAGCTCTACCGGAACCAGTAGTAACTGCAGTGAAACCTTTGTTCATGAGGTAAGAGTTAGAAAGGTCGGAACCATTCTTAACCATTACAGCAAAAAGCTGTTTACCAGCAGTTCTTACGAAACCGGTAACCATGTTTTTGTCAACGTTGATGGTGGAGTTCTCGAAAAGGGTAATGTAGTCGGTATCATCTCTTTCAAGAGCAACGTTACCACCAGCAGCTGCCTTGTAGGTAGTTGCGTTATAATAAGCCCAGTCAGACTTGTCTACAGTGTCAGTGCTGTTAACCAGAAAGTATCTAGCCTGAGCGTTACCGGTAGTGGAAGTAGAATCGTAAGCAGAGTTAATCTGAACCTGACCGAAAACAACAACGGGGTCATTCTTCACAACACCGTATGCGTAGTAATCCCAAGTAGCACCGTCAGCGATATCTTTAAAAGTACCGTTCTGGTAAAGCATGCTCATGGAGATACCGGAACCTTCCTGAGATTCCTCTTTGGTATCAGCACCAACATCAGCAGTGCCGGTCATGTTGGAAGTAGCATTTGTAATACCTACCATCAACTGGTATCCTGCAGCAGGAACAAAGTAAGTTGTAGCGTTCAGAGTTCCGTTACCTCTACCAAGAGTAACAAGACCGCCAATCTGGTTGGTGGAACCGGCTGTAACATCATAAGTCAGGTAATTACCGATGTTTTCGCCGGCTCTGGTGTTATCGTATGCAGTATCGGCAAGACTTCTGGTTACTGTTTCAGCAGCAGCTGTGCCGTTTGTGTATACAATGGTACCGTTAAGGTAACCACCATAAGTTGCACCAAGAGTTGCGTTGATCAAAAAAAGGTCGCTTTTGGATGCGGCTGTCACAATTTCAGAGCGGAACATGTTCATTCTACCCTGAGTTTTAGAGGTAGCAGCAGCAACTGTACCGGATGCGTTCACGCCAAAACCTGTAAGGAATAACTGAGTAGCATTTGCTGTATCAGTCCCGGCAGCGTAACCTGCAATAGTCCCGTTGTAGTACGCAGGATATTCAGCGGTCAGTGCGAATGCACTGGAAGCGCAAAACACGAGCAGTACTGTAAAAATACCGATAAGTTTTTTCATAATGAAAAACTCTCCATTTTTATTTGCGAACACCCGCAAACCCTATGTTTACGGCATGTAGCGCAATTTCATAGTAAAGCATTACAAGAAATCACTTAAAAAAACAACCCTAAACATCTATCAAAGTACTTCATATATTCTGATCATCGGAAATCCTTCATAAACCAGCTTAAATCGGCCATTAATCTCAGGGGCGGCAGGATCCATCAATAGTAGTCGAAATAAAAGACTGTTTTTAGCCAGATCATCTACAAGATATCCATAATTAAGATAGCTATTGTAAACGAGAAAAGGTCCTGCAGACTGGGGATAAATATTACTTTCCCCTACCCCTAGTGAAGCTACGGCATATCCGGAAAGAGGAAGAGCATTGCCATCATCAAATGTTACCCTCCCTACCTCTCTATCCAGATTAAATCCTGATCTGACCGCAGAAATATTCGGATGCACTCCTTGTCCATTCAACAAATTGCAAGATCCATAGTACAATATCCAGTACGCCAGTCTTACATCAGCCCAACTGGCTATTATATATTGTTTAGGTGTATCCTTGAATTCATAATTCTTAAAACCAAAACTACGAACAAGATTCACTACATCTTTAACATCCATTTTGTTCCAAGCGGTAGCTGGAACTCCATTATGCGATGCAGAGTATTTAATAAACTGATTAGCCTGCATAAATGAAGGCGTAGTGTAAGCAAAAGCCAAAGGAAACAGAGTAGTTCCACCATGATTACTACCATCGGCAAATGATTTTTTGCCAGTATAGTACATAGTTACGTACCCCCAATCCCACCAGGTCCAAAAAGTACTCTCCGCAGGAGAAATTGTGGACATCGCCTTCAAAGCTCTTGCATGCTCCTGATAAATAATCGGAGTAGGCATGGCCCTTTTATACTGTGGAAAAACGTTTAACATTAACAGAGCTATTAAAAAAATTGGTGCTATAGCTGCGCAAACCCTCTGCTTCTTACCTAACGTTAAAAAACTAACCATGAGCCAATATAAAAAGTAGCTCCCTCCAAGACCAAGCACTACCCCACCAAACATGGCAAAACGACCGCCTAACTTGACCGCAGCTGCGGTCATTAAGGCAAAAGGCAATAACAATAAAACATAGGGACGCTTAGCCAAAAGAAATAAAAATCCCAGAAGCCCAAAGCAGGATAAATACATACTGCCGGTCAAATCGCCTAGCAACGCTACCAATTTGACATTTTGGACCTCGATAACACTCTGACCAATGCTTGGATAATGAATTTGGGCTGCACTCTTTACGACGACATCTGACACAGGTTTGAGGTATGACTGAATTTTACTCCACAAGAATATAAACTTAACCCCTGCATCACTAAAAATCAGCACCAGAAAAATGACTAAGAGATAAAGATAGATACTTCCTAAAAACCTATGGCATTTAAACTCTTTTTTCTCAGAAAAAATAATCAAAAAAACCGACAGCAGTATTCCTACCCAGCCCAACATTGCTGCCAAGCTAAAAGCTGTTATGCCCTTCAATAAAGTAGCCTTGCTCTCTTTATATCCACAAAGAAGAACAAGAAATATTGAAGCAAAGAGGGCGAAGAGCCCAAACAAAAAGACATCCCCGTGCCACAGTCGCCCGTAGCTGACACAGCCCCCCGCAACAATTGGAATGATGTATTCGGAAATGGAAGGCTGGAATGAGTCTGTTTTGGTAGTACTGGGGAGCCAGCTATTTCTAATCCCTCTACTGACCCAGTAAGCCAACAGAACAGAGATCAACAACGGAAATAAGAGAGTTACCAGATCCGTGTCATAATAGCTCAAGCGTGTTCGGAAATAAAACAGTGGAATTGAAGTGGCAAACACACCGGCACATAGTCCTATCCACGGCCCGGCAACAAGCATCCCCCAAGAAAAAGCGGCTATTGCTGTAAATCCAGCAAACACAGCAGGAAGCCAGAAAGCAATATTTCCATACGGCGCTCCAGTAAGCTCCCCTATTGTTTTAACGAGGCCTGCCATGGGGTTGCTTACCGCTCTACCGACTCCCTTTGCACCTGCCAGCCATGCATATGCATCATGGGTTCCCAAAATGTATTCGCCATCAATCATAAATGCGGGATTATCCCATTTAGGCAAGTCAACACATCTCAACGCAAAAGCAAAAAGAAAGGACATCAATGCGAATAAGACATAAGCCTTCCAGCCGGAAAAACAGTCTGCCTTAGAGGATTCAGCGTGAGTATTCATAACAATACACCTATGAGTCTTTGGCGAAAAATTAATTGGATTAAAGCTTAGTAACTCGAACAACTTCTTCAAGAGTGGTAACACCTTCACGAACAAGACGAATACCATGATCGACCATAGTTTCACGGCCCATTTCTTTAGCGTAAGCCTTGATCTGGTCTGAAGAAGCAACTTCCATAATCAGCCCGCGCATATCCTCTGTAACCGGGATAAGCTCGTAAACACCGCGACGCCCGCTGAAGCCAGTGAAGTTACAATGCTCGCATCCGGCACCGGCTGTCTGAGTGGAAGGAAGACCAGCTGTCTCCTCAAAAAGCTTATAGGTATTCTCGGACACTTCTACTTTTCTGGAACAATGTTTACAATTAACGCGAACCAAACGCTGACCAAGCACAAGAGAAAGAGAAGATGCCAACAGAAAGGGCTCAATTCCCATATCGAGCATTCTGGTGACTGCAGTGGCTGCATCGTTAGTATGCAAGGTGGACAAAACAAGGTGACCGGTAAGTGAAGCCTGAACCGCAGTGCTTGCAGTTTCCTGATCTCGAATCTCACCTACAAGGATAATGTCCGGGTCCTGTCTAAGGAAGGAACGAATGGTAGTCGCAAAGGTCATGCCTGCAGCCTTATTGACCTGAACCTGATTGACCCCGGAAAGTTGGTATTCAACGGGATCTTCTACGGTAACAATATTCTTGTCATCACGTGGAAGCTCACTTAGACCGGCATATAAACTGGTAGTTTTACCAGAACCAGTCGGCCCGGTAACAAGCACGATACCGTGGGGCTGGGCAAGAACTTTTCTGAACAACTCAAGATCTGGGCCTTTGAGGCCAAGGTCTTCAAGGTTAAGAATATTTTTAGAGCGATCCAGTACACGAAGGACAGCCTTTTCCCCACTCATGGTAGGAATTGTGGAAACACGGACATCAACTTCCTTCTGTCCGAGTTTGAGAAAAATACGTCCATCCTGCGGCTTGCGGCTCTCGGCCACATCCATCTCACCCATAACCTTAATACGGGCAATAACAGTAGGTTGAAGCCCCTTATCTAAGCGTTTTACAGCTTTAAGCACTCCATCTTGACGATAACGGACAACAAAACCATTGCCCTGACCCTCGAAATGGATATCACTGGCACCAGTGGAAATGGCCTGATGCAAAGTCTTGTTAACTAGTCGGACGATGGGAGCATCGTCATGAGACCAGCCTAACAAATCCTGCCCATCTTCGCCTTCGGAGTCATCGGAATCAGACTCAATAGCACTCTCTTCTTCCCAGACAGTAAGAGCCTGTTCAAGTAGCGGAAAGAACTCTTCCTCGGATACAATTTCAGAAACAACATTTTTTCCCAGCTTCCATGACAAAAAGTCTGCCATAGGCAAAGAAGCCTCGTTCTGAAGGAGCACTTTGATTTGTTTATCCCTGACTTCAACGGGTATAAACTCATTACGCTGAGGAAAGGTCAAAAAAAGGTCCACTACTTCTCGTGGGACTAAATTGAGATCATATATATTACTCAACTTTACGCTCTATAAACCATCTGAGATAGAAGGTGTTTTATCATCGGATTTTTTAGAATCGCTACCAAGAGTGCTAAACTCTTCATCAATGAAATTACTAATTCGATTACGCTGATTTCTGTATTTATCCATTTTGGCTTTACTCAAGGCTTCAAGACCTTCAGTGGTCTGTATAATGCGTGCGGAAAGAAAAACCATCAGTGTATTCTTATTTCCGCTGTTACTAGTAGTCTTGAAAAGCCAACCCAATAAAGGCAAATCAGAAAGATAGGGAACTCCTGCCTCAGTACGGGTATGGTCAGCTCTGATCAATCCACCGATAACCATGGTCGAACCATCAGCCAAGAGTACTGTAGTGTCGGTCTTACGGTCATTTGTAATCGGCAACTCTGTAGTACTGGCCTCAGAGACAGTATTATAAGTCTGATAGACTTTCAGCTTAACCAACCCATCTTCACGATTGATTCTCGGAGTGATCTTAAGCTTGATACCAACATCCTTATATTCGTAAGTTGAAACAACCGCATCACCGCTGGTCGAACTTTGCCCTGTTTTGTATGGTCTATTCTGACCGACGAAAATTTCGGCTTCAGCGTTATCCAGAGTCATGATCTGAGGAGCAGATATAAGATTAAAATCAGTGGCAGACTTGGTAAAGTTCACCAAAGCTCCAATAGTGGGAAAGCTTCTACCTGCATAAGAGATGGTATCGCCCAAAACCCCCATGGAATACCCACCAGGAACATTCGAAGGGTTAGACGCGTAAGCGGAAAGATTACTATCCTTTGCTTTAGTATATCCCAAAGTAGCGACACTCCCCCCAAGATCAATTCCGCCCTGCCATTCAACCCCGAATTCCTTAGCATGATCTAAAGTCGTCTCAAGAACAAGAGCTTCAATATAAACTTGGTCTTGTGCCTGGTCCAGTTGCTCTACAAAGTTATCAATTTGGGAAAGTTGATCCGTTGGAGCCATAACAATAAGAGTATTTGTTGCTTCATCTGCGGAGACCTGAACTCCTCCGGAATCGTTGGAAGAGGCCGAGCTTGTGTCCCTGCTGGAAGAACTTTTCGCGGCAGAATCACCTGCTACTGAATTCTTTGAATTTCCCTCCGAAGGAATTCCTCCACCAGAAATAAGACTTTTCAATACCTCACCAGCAACAACGGCTTCAATATTATGAAGCCTATATATTTTCATCTTGGAATAGGATTCACTGGTCCGATCAAGTTTTCCTATAAGGCTTTTGATCGTATCTATCTGGTCGCTAGAACCAGAAACAAGAAGACTATTGGCCCAATCAAGAGATTCAATTACAGGTGGAGCACCTGTTTTTCCAGAAGTAAAAAGTTTCTTATAAAAAGAGGTCAATTTTGTAGCCACAGTCTTGGAATTGCTCTTTTCAAGCTCAATAAGTGTATGTTCCTGCTGCGCCCCTGCTCTTTTCAAGATACCCAGTAGTTTTTTCATCTTATTAACATTATCTTGCAAATCCATAACCATAACCGCATCGGCCATTGGGACAGAAGTTACCGTTCCTATACGAGACTTTACCTGAGTCAGGACAGCCTGAACTTTTGCCGGGTCCATCTTGCCTGCAAGCTGAAAAACTGAAGTAATTATCTCTTCACCATTCCCTTTCGATGGAGCAGCCTTAATTTCTGGTGAGATTGTTTTGGCATCTCTGATGGGCAAAACATAAGTGACATTGTCTCTGGTCACGGCATGAAAACCAGACCCACTCAACACCTGCTGAAATACGGCCATAAGCTCTGGCTCGGTAAGAGACTGACCTGCGTAAATGCTTACAAAAGTCCTTGGTAATGATTCTTTATTGAAAACTATATTGCGCCCTGTATAACGCCCTACAAATTTCACAAACTCATCCAAAGCGATACTTTCAAGGTTGGCGTGAACACCATCACCACCTTCAGGCTGAGCCGCGGCAGCGGAAACCATGAGAAACATGGATAAGAACAGGACCACAAAAAACTTACAAAATTTATTCAGCATATTCAGCGCCATAAGCTCCGCCGGTTATCCGGTAAAAATCATTTTTATCTGCATAGAATTTTCGACTATCCAGCCGACAATCCCTAAAATTCTAACAACTAAAAAAGTTATATCTCAGCAAACATCCTACACTTGCAAAAGCCAGTCAAGTTTTCCCTGCTCCGGCCAAGATTACATAAACTGATAAAACAAAAATGCATTATAGGCAAAATGGATTAGGGTAACCGAAACAATACTACGGTATCTCTGCCATATATATCCAAAAGCCAAGGACGGAAAAAAAGTAAGCAAAGCCCAATGGGGAGGTTGATGTATTAAGTGCACACAAGCAAACGTCAACGATGCCGAAAAGTTAGCCAGACTTAATGGCCCCAGTCTCCACCGATACTTAAAAAGTCGGTCAATTCCTTCCTGCAGCAAAAACCTGAAAAAAAACTCCTCAAACAAAGCTTTCAAGAACAACAGGTTCAAAGAAAGTTGAAGATCCGGCTCAGGAACATATAGACCTACAAAACCGAAAGAAAGAAACAAATAGAAAATCGGATCGGTAAGGCTGTATGCCCCCCATTTGAATTGACACCAAATCCCTTTCAAGATTCGGTTTACGAAAAACTCATAAACCATACGCTTTGTCATCTACCCATTTATTCAATTATTAAAGCACTTGAAAAGGATAAGTCCCAACTTTCCACTCAAGAGAATCCTCTTGTAGCAGGTTTACACTCTATCTAAAACCCTTAAAAGAACATCTTCAGGCAGAACTTTCGTCAGGCAGGCCAAATCACCCCGATCACACTTCTCTTTGCCGCAAGGCTCACACTCAATACCAGCAACAACCTCTTCGTGTTCAGGTGAAGGAAAAATCCAACTTCCAGAAGAACCGGGCATAACTATACTTTGTGTACCGACAGCAACAGCAAAATGCCTCGGAGCAGAACAATTACCTATATGCAAAACCGCCCGCTCAATTAAGGCAGCCATGAGTCTCAAAGACCCCGGTTTGTCAACCATGACACACTTATCGGCCACCCCGGACTCTTCCATTACCTTAATGGCAACATCTTTTTCGCCAGGGCCATAAAGCAGAAAAAACTTAAAATTTGGACGTTGCTCCGCGATTAGTCGGATTAACTTTCCGTAATACTCTTCAGGCCATTTACGGGTATGCCTTCTGTGGGATGCATCAATTGTAATCAACGGTTCATCATCAGCTACACCAAGCATATCAAGACAGTCTTTTGCCTCAGCACGCTCTTCATCTGAAGTATAAATTTTTGGACGCTCTGAATTCCACTCAATACCAAGCGGTTTGAGCACTCCGGCTTTGTACATAGCTGCGTAGCCCCCCGGAATATATTCAGGCCAATTGGTATACAGCCAACGGTTATACCATGGCGGCATATCGGCGAGTTTAACCGGGGCGTCACTGAACAACACAACCCACCGGCAACGGGGAAGCTGCTGAAAATCTACAATAAGGTCATATCCGGATCGACCAACTCTCCAATAAAAGGCCAAGGCCTTCAACGGATTACGAAGCTTCTTTTTATCAATAGCCCAGACATGGCTGACTGCCGGATTATTATCAAATACTTGAGTGCACTTGCCCTCTGTCAGGACATGAATTTCAGCATCAGGATATTTTTTTTGGAGAAGGGAAACAGATGGGGTAGCCAACACAACATCGCCAATCTGGCGCAACTGACAGACAAGTATTTTCTTAGGATTAATTGATGATATATCTTTCACTTTAAAAAGCTCACAAATCTTGTTTCAAACGATCATGACTGCCAAAAGGCACGGAAATAGAGCACACCCACCCTATAAAGTCCAGACTAAGTAAACAGGAAATAACGACCACCCCCAAAATACTCACAGCCAGCTTGCAATTAAACCAGCACGTAGCCCCGGTCAAGTTTTCGCATCAAGACAGACTCTCCAGAAAAACAACTTTGACAAAAACAACGTAGATCAATTAAATTGATACTAAGTACATTTTCACAACCAGAACACCAAATAACACGGGAGAAACCATGAGCAAAAAGACTCTGTATTTAGTGACTCTACTCTTAATCATTTTTGTTTGCCCCAATACAGGTCTTTCCGACGACACAAAAATGAAAGACACAACACTTCAATTATCCTACAAGCCGATTGATATTGATGTCCCACCTTGTCACGTCAAAATCGCGGTTGTAAAATTTACAGAAAGCAAGCCTATCAAGCAAATTGGTCAAAGCAAACTTTTTACGTACTACCCTTCAATAGACATTGGAACCTGGATGGGACAGTCGCTCTACAAACAGCTCAAAGCTGAAGGTCTGGATGTAGAATATTTTGAAACCATGGATGAAGCGGGAGACCTTTTCATCATCACCGGTATCGCTAACAAGGTTTATATCAACCGCCCCGGTCAGCTTGAAATGAATTACAAAGTCCGTCTGGATGGCATGGTCACTAAGAATAACAAACTGCTTTACGCCAAAAACTATACATCCAAACAAAAAAAAGACATGAGCAATACAGGCGACAATGCTGGGAAGCTAATGGCCGGACTTCATGATATTTTCTCTATATTCCTTCCAAACGCAATTAAGACAATCAACGAAAGCCAATAATTACCTGCATTACAGACACCTATTATATATGTCCGGCATATTATTGATATGCCGGACATTTTATGTACACCAGAGAAGGTATATTATTTTGCCCTGTAAGCTTGCCTAGCATATAAAATCTCGCTATTAGAAGCATCCCCGGCCTATTTCATACCCGATACTACTTTATCCTTAACTACCTTCTTTTGAAGACAACAAGCGCAATACAGTTGCAAGAGCAATGAACAGCTTTATCAATAATATAGAATACTATCTCCCTGAAAATATCATCGACTGCCATGAACTGGATAAAACCAAACCTCACTGGCATGTCAGCAATTCACTGCCCAAAACAGGTGTGCGCTACCTGCACCACTCAGCTAAAGACGAAACCACCATGCAGCTGGCCCACAAAGCCGCGTCAAAAGTTTTGTCCGGGCTGTCAGACGAAGAACTTCCGGATACACTGATCGTCTGTACCCAGACCCCGGACCAACTGCTACCCCATGTTTCCGCCTGTCTGCAACACGAACTCGGTCTTCCTTCATCGACCAAATGCTTTGATGTAAGCCTCGGCTGTAGCGGCTATTGTTACGGACTTTCCATTGCCTACGGCTACTTGGCTGCCGGAATATCTGAACGGGTTCTCTTTGTAACTGTCGACAATTACTCCAAAACAATTGCCCCGGAAAACAAGACATCTTTCCTTATATTCTCAGACGGTGCAGCTGCGACAATTATCGATAAGCCCGAAACAGCCCCGTCATTTCTCTTTGGAACTGACGGAAGCCGCAGTGAATCAATACGCTGTCTCAATTCCGGAATCAGCGTTGTAACAGGTAAAGACCCCGATGCTCCTATCGCTAAGCCAGACATGCAGATGGATGGATTTAAGGTTTTTCAATTCACAGTGAAAACCATTCCGGCTGAAATCAGGAAACTTGCAGATCAGGCCGGAACAGGCATGGATGGAATCGACCTTTTCGTCTTCCATCAGGCCAGCAATAAGGTTCTTGAATCTCTTACGGACAAACTAGATATCCCGGAAGAGAAAATGATCATAGACCTTTATGAAGTAGGCAACACCACCTCCTCCACCATACCCATTACCCTTAAGCGGGCCGAAGCAAGCGGCAAGCTGAAACGAGGAGACACGATCATGCTCTTCGGCTTCGGGATCGGACTGAGTTGGTCCGGAGCTGTAATTAAGTACTAAAAAGAAACTCCCCGTGATAATATCGCGGGGAGTTTCTTTTTTTCATAATCTTTGCCGATTAAAAACTGATCTTACCTAGAATAAACTCTTTTACCCTTCCAACTGACTCTTCAAGAGTTTCCTTATCTGTATCAATTACCAAATCGGGGGCTTCCGGTGTTTCATACGATGCTGATATACCCGTATAATTCTTAATTTTACCCTCACGGGCCAATTTGTAATACCCCTTTACATCCCGTCTCTCGCAAACTTCCAGTGGACAGGTTATATAAATTTCATAAAAATCCATTTTCCCAATAATCTCGCGGGCCATCTGGCGATATTTTTTTAGTGGGGAAATGAATGCGCACATGCAGATTGTCCCATTCTCTGTAAACAGTTTCGAGACTTCTGCAATACGCCTGATATTCTCTGTTCGGGCAGCCGGAGAAAAGCTTAAATCTCCACATAATCCGTGACGAACATTGTCACCATCAAAAACATAAGCCCTCATGGACAGGTCAAAGAGTTTTTTTTCCACCTCATGGGCAATGGTAGATTTCCCGGAACCGGAAAGACCTGTGAACCAAAAAACCGCAGACCGATGACCGTTAAGTTTCTCTCTATCTCCCCTAAAAACTTTTCCGCGATACTTCAGGACATTTCTTTCACTACTCATGGAGTTAATCCTCGACCTTATGTAGATACACATCCTGCTGTGGAAACGGAATTACGATTCCTTCAGCATTGAAAGTCTTATAAATATCACGACTGAGTTCATGGATCAGCCTCCCCCGGTCATGGGGACGTGCGGCCCAGCAAAGCAACTCAAACTCAAGTGCTGAATCACCAAACTTGCGGAAACGGACCCGAGGAGCAGGCTCGTTGATAGTCAGCGCGTTTTTCTCCGCTGACATCATCAGTAACTCTTCAACCTTATCAACATCGCTACCGTATGCTACGCCGAGTTTAATGCGTACCCTGAAATGCGGATGGGGACGACTTTGGTTCACCACCTTACCATTGGTGATAACCGAGTTTGGTATTGTGATCATTATGTCATCACGGGTTTGAATCCGTGTACTGCGCATGCCGACAGCTTTAACTTCCCCGCGATCCCCGTTATCTAGGACAATATAATCTCCCGCCCTGAAAGGGCGGTCCAGAAAGATGGAAACTCCGCCGAAAAAGTTAGCCAAAGTTTCTCGGGCAGCAAGGGCTACAGCAACACCGGCAATACCTGCCGAAGCAAAAATAGCCGTAACCGGAATACCGAAATAGCTACCCGCATTGTAGAAAAGCACAAACACAAGTCCGAATGTAACCAGTCGACACCCAAGCCTGATCACATCAGCATCGAGAGCCTCTTCCTTGATCTTGGAAGTATGGATAATGCCGCGCATAACCACATCACCACCTATAATGATGGCTACACCCGCGAATATGGCAAAAAGGAACTTCAACATCATGGATACCCATGAAAGCACATCGCCCGTAATATTGATCTGCTCATCTATGATGTACTCAAGTACAACACAGATGAACATGGCATAAAGCGGAAACAACAATCTTTCCCATCGCCAATTCCACTTACGGACCCTGCCTTTCTGTTTCTTATGCCATAGCCAAACGAACCACATGCTGAGGTCTCCCAGCACAAGAATGGTTACCATTGCAATCCATTGCCAGACAGCCTGTCCCAGATAACCATCCTTCATCCATTCAGGCAGTTTCTTTAAAAATCCATCCGGTATCATCCAGCCGGACGAATAAATATATTGCTCATAAAACCCAGTATAATTTTCACCCTTATCACTACGGTAAGGGAGATGGCTCACTTCATCGTAATATTCTTCTAAACGCCTAACCGTTTCAGGAGTGAACAAATAGGAACCCATACGAGGGCCGTCCGGGCAACGTCCGATAGTGATTTCTGTATGGGGGAGACGCCAAAGCAGAATATTCTGTTTCTTTACTTCCGATTTATCAGGGACATCGGCAAGGTCCGGCAATTCGATGCGATCCAGAATCTCCCTCAGCCTGAGTACAGACTCGACACTCACATCACTAAGAAGACTAGGCGGGACCGTGCTGAAATCAAAACACCGCTCAGCACGCTGCATAAACTCTCTTTCAAGAAACAAATCTTCCTCGGCAGCCGTAGCCGCTTCGTAAAGCTTATCAGTATAGTGGATAAAGCTGGAAAAAGTTGCCCTAGGGCTTGATGTGTCCGGCGGTTCCAGCGGAAAAATACTGGAGGCAAAAACCGATTTGCTAAGCAGAACCAAAAACATCAATGAAGCAATAACACAACGAACACTGGATGGCATAAAAATCCCCTTTTTCAATTTCTGCCGTACCTTAACACGAGCACCCATGATTTTTCCATTGTTTAAACAACGAAAAAAACCGCTCCTGAACATCAGGAGCGGGTTCACTTTATAACTTACAACAAAATCTAATTAGCTGAGGAAATCCAGCAGGACTTTCCAGATACGCTCGGAAGCATGACCATCCCAGCCATCAATCTTCGGAGCCGGATTACCGGTCTTCTTCAGGGCGTTTTCGGTTTCTCGCAAGATGTTCTCACCGGAAATTCCGGCCAGCACGTTGGTACCTTTCTCAATTGTGACAGGCCGTTCGGTATTCTTACGAACGGTTACACAAGGCACGCCAAGAGCAGTTGTCTCTTCCTGCAATCCACCGCTGTCGGTAATAACCACCTGCGCGTCTTTCCACAGGAACAGGGATTCCCTGAAAGAAAGGGGAGGAAAGGTATGCACGTTTTCAGAAAAAGAGACCCCGAAATGGGCCATCATCTTCTCGGTACGTGGATGGATGGGGAAAAGCAGGGGTAAATCTTCGGCAATCTTATTCAGAGCCTCGACAATACCTTCCAAAACCTCACGGTTATCGACATTGGAGGGACGATGCATGGTCATGAAACCATAACGCCCGATCTTCTCCTTCAACTCGCGGCTCTGGTAGTCAGCGACGACCTCAGGTCCCAAGCGGTCCACATTGTGGAAAAGGTTATCGATCATAACGTTGCCGACATGAAAGATCGTATCCGCATCCTTACCTTCACGGAGCAGGTTTTCCCGGCCGTGATCTTCAGTGGTAAAAAACAGATTGCTGATGGAATCTGTAACCATGCGGTTGATTTCTTCAGGCATGTCCATATCACCGCTGCGAAGTCCGGCTTCCACATGGGCCACCGGAATATGCAGTTTACGCGCAGTCACCGAGCAGGCCAGAGTGGAATTAACATCCCCCACAACAACCACAAGGTCCGGTTTTTCTTCCATGCACATTTTCTCGAAAGCGATCATAATCGCTCCGGTCTGCTCAGCATGGGTTCCGGTGGATTTGCCCATATTAAATTTGGGCTTAGGAATGTCCAAGTCCTCAAAAAAGACCTGCGACATCTGGCGGTCATAATGTTGCCCGGTATAGACCATCTGGCATTCAACGCCCTCAAGATCACGGGCTGCACGGAAAATCGGTGCAACTTTCATCAAATTGGGTCTAGCCCCAGCAACCAAAAATACTTTTTTCATAGAATTTCCTAAATAGCTTATTCAGGACCGAACAACTTTGCCTGCAACTCATCTAAAGTCCGGCAAGTCTCTGACTGAAAAATAGGTCCGTAGCCCAATCGTTGAGCCTGCTTGAGCCTTGTTTCCCCGCCTGATGCAGGCCGAATGCGGCCGTTTAAATCCACCTCACCCCAGAAAACAGCTCCGGGTTGCAAAGGACGGTCATAAAACGAGGACAAAACTGATGCCACCACACCCAGATCCAATCCGGGATCGCGCATGGCAAGGCCGCCGCCGATCTTGGCATAAATATCCAGCTGACCCAAGTTCAAATTTAACCGTTTTTCCAGCACAGCCAGAATAAGGTTCAACCTGTTGGTATCAAAGCCTAATGCAGTCCGGCGCGGGATAGAAAGCACGGTACGGCTGGCAAGGGCCTGTACTTCCACAGCAAAGGGCTTATGTCCGTCCATTGCCATGACCACAGCAGCACCGGAACAGGAATCATCACGGTCGCCAAGAAAAAGAGTCGAAGGATCTTCAACAATCTCCATACCGGACTGGCGCATAGAAAAGACAACAAGCTCGTCACTGGGACCGAATCTGTTCTTAAGAACCCGCATGATACGCATCATGTGCTTGCGGTCGCCCTCAAGGTACAACACCGTATCCACCATGTGTTCCAGCAGCTTCGGTCCGGCAATCTGCCCATCCTTTGTCACGTGCCCCACAATCACTAAGGTAGTGCTGGTCTTCTTGGCTGCTTCCACAAGCTCGGAGGAAACCGCCCGTACCTGACTGACACTTCCGGGGATTCCGTCCGCCCTTGGAGATGTCAAAGTCTGCACCGAATCAATGATCATCAGATCAGGCTTTTCCGGAGCCTCCAAAATAGACAGAGCTTCTTCCGCATTGGTAGAAGCCACCGCCATAAGGCCGGATTGCAATACACCCAGACGATCCGCCCTGCCCCGAATCTGGGCCAAAGATTCCTCGCCGGAAAAATAGACCGCCTTGTTACCCATGCGGCACTGCTCCGCCGCCAGCTGCAACAGCAGAGTGGACTTACCGATCCCCGGTTCACCGCCCACAAGTACAGCTCCGCCCGGAACAAAGCCCTTACCAAGCACAGTATCAAGAGGCTTGAATCCGGTTGAACGTGCTTCGGTATGTTCTACAGGGATATCCGCCAAAGCAACAGCCAAGGAATTGGCAGGAGCATGACTTACGCCACCCTTGCGGCGTACAACCACCTTCTCCTGCAAAGTGTTCCACTCTCCGCAGCGAGGGCACTGGCCCTGCCATTTCAAGGCCTGCGCTCCGCAATTAGTACAAACAAAAACGTCTTTAGTTTTCATAGGTGAATACCCTAAATTTAATTCACATATAAAAAGGCGGGAGATTTAGCCTCAAAAGCAAATCTCCCGCCATTAATTCATTCCGAACAGGCAAAACTATTTCTTAGGCGGATTCTTGGCGTCTACTACGTTGATGACATACTCTTTAACTGCGGGCGAGGGCTTGAAGAAAACGACCATAAAAGGCGTATCCATACCCGGCTTGAGCAGAGTGTTGTTGGAGAGTATGCCGACCTTGGAGCCAAGTCCGGCCTCTATTTCTTCTTTGGACTGCACTTCCAGCTGGAACAGGGAAAGTGTGTTTCCACAAAGCAGACGCTTGGAATCAAGAACCTGTCCCTTATCATCAAAAAGCTGTGCTTCAACTTCAATCAGCTCTTTGGGCTGGCTGAAATTGTTAACAACCTTACCTTCGATGATAAACAACTGTCCGGCCTTGTCATTATTGACGTAGAACTGGCGCAGATCCTTAAATGAGAACTTACTGAACCTCTTGGAAGGCGGTTCGTTCGAATCGGTTGTTCCGGCATCGTCAGAGGAGACAAAGGGGATACTGAAAGGCAGGCTTTCCCAAAGTTTGAGATACCATGCGGCTCCTGCGCCACCGGCAAAAAGGATCAGGATAATCAGAGTAATGATCAGCCCTTTTTTACCTTTCTTCTCATTTTTCTTGGATGCGGGAGAGTCGAGATTGTCATCGAGATCAAAACCGGTAGCTTCATCATCAAGGTCAAACCCGGCTATTTCGCCATCATCAAGTGCGAGGCCGTCATCTTCTTCCAGATCATCATCGGCGAAGTCCTCTTCTTCGAAATCTTCACCGTCTTCAAAATCTTCCTCTTCAAAGGTGCCATCGTCTTCCTCAACCTTTTCATCATCATCGAAAAGATTGTCTTCGGTAAGATCAGCACCGTCATCCTCATCGCCGAACAGATCATCATCGTCAAAGAGGTCATCACTTTCCTCTTCGGCTTCTGCACTGGCTGCGGGAACGGAATCTTCTTCGGCATCATCATCGCTGCCGAACAACTCATCGTCTATATCAAAATCATCTCCTTCCGCAGGAGCTTCCTCGGCGGCAGGCTCTGCAAAAGGATCATCATCGTCATCAAAAAGGTCGGCCCCGATTTCAGCATCAGCGGAATTATCATCAGAACCGAAAAGGTCATCTTCAAGGTCGTCAGAATCATCTGCGGAAGTTTCACCAGCCTCGTCAGTGCCGATATCACCGAACGGATCTTCGCCAAGCTCTTCACTCAATTCATCAGCAGCCTCATCAAAGAGGTCATCCAAATCAGGCTCTGGCTCCGGTTCGGGTTCTGGCTCAGGTTCTGGCTCAGGTTCAGGCTTGGGTTCCGGTTTCGGTTCCGGTGCAGTTTTCGGCTGCTCCTCTTCAAGCATGGACTCAACTTCATCCTCCGGCTCGGCGGCGGGAGGAGTTACCTTAAAAATATTTCCGCATTTGGAGCATTTAACCTTAGCTCCACCTGCCGGAATCTTACTTTCCGGTAAATTGAATTTGGTCTCGCAATTTGAACACGTAATAATCATGGACCACTATACCTGCCATTGAATAGGTTTAACCGACTCTATTTATTACAACTTTAAGAACAAGAGACCTAAAAACTAGGCATTCTCGAGTTCATACACTGCACTTAAATACCTGTATTTTTCAGCATAGTCCATTCCGTATCCCACAAGAAAGCCATGATCGAGGACAAAACCGGGAAATTCTACTTCCAGATCAATCTCACGACGCTCTCTTTTATCAATCAGAGCGCAGGTTTTCACGCTAAGCGGGTTACGTTTTTCAAACACATGCTTGAGGAACTCAACAGAGTGTCCGGTATCAACGATATCTTCGATGATCAGCACATGCTTGTCTGCAATGGATACTTCAAGATCCTTGGAAAAATTCATATTTCCGGTACGGCTGGTTCCTGTGCCGTAGCTGGAAAGACGTACGAAATCTATTTCAGGATCGGAGGACAGGGCGCGGGTGATGTCAGCAAAAAAGAGGTAAGCCCCTTTAAGTACGCATACGCAAACCAGCGGTTCCTGACCGTAGGTTTCGGAGATTTCTTTACCTAAAACCTTGATTCTTTCAGCAATTATTTCTTTGGAATAAACTTCTTTAAGGCTATGGCCCATGATAGTTTTCCTTGTTTATTTCAGTTTCATGATCATTGGAATTTCATCACAATCCGGAAACTGGGGACAGTTGATGCAATCGGCCCAGATTTTCTGGGGCAGCACATGCTTATCTGTTTCCACAAATCCTAGTTTTGCAAAGAACTTCTCAATATTAGTCAACACAAATACGTCGCAAACACCCAGTTCACGCGCTTCCTGAAGACAGGATTCCACCATCTGTGCACCCAGATTGGAACCTCGTGCTTCAGGCACAACAACCAAAGACCGCACTTCTGCCAGACAATCCCAGCTTATGGCAAGTGCACAACAGCCGATAATTTGGCCGTCTTCATCTTCAGCCACAAAAAAATCTCGCAGATGTCCATAAATGGAGTTCAAGGGCCGGGGCAGAACCATTGCGTCCCTTGTCCGGTCTTTGATGATGGAATGGATGTGCTTGGCATCTCCCATCAGAGCTTTTCTAATCTTAAACATCCGCGTCTACCGATCCTTTAACATCTTATTAATATATCTTTCAAACATGGTTCCGGGGTAGCTTCCTTCCTTATCGAAAACACGCTGCCCCGCAGGATCGTAAAGCATGGTTCTGGGAATAGACTGAATCCTGAAGGCTGCGCCCACATCTTCAGCGGCAAAATAAACCGGATAATTAAACTTTGCGCTTTTGAGCATAAATTCATCAACGGCAGCGCTGTCCTGATCCACCGAAACGCCGATTATTACCAGATCATCATCAGAGAATTTCTTGCGCAATTCGATGAGTTCAGGAATCTCCGCACGGCAGGGAGGACACCATGTAGCCCAGAAATTAACCAGCACAACCTTGCCCTTGTTTTTGGCGATAATATCCTGAATCCCCTGAGCATTAACAGTGTCGACACCCTCAGCGGTTTCCGCCTTGTTACATCCGGCTACAAGCACCAGCAACAGAGCAATCAATATGCTTAATTTATTAAATATCTTCATATATTTCCTCTAACCGAACCTAGAGTTCAGTAAGTTATAAACAATCCACTAGCAGATTCCATGAAATAATTCAAAAATCCGCATCCTGCCTTACTGCAGCAGGTTTTTGGCAACTTTAACCGCAGCCACTGCATCGGTAGACCAGCCGTCTGCCCCAATGGAATCGCAGAATCCACCGGTAATAACCGCGCCGCCGATCATAACCTTGATATCAAGGTTGCGTTCTTTGATCAGATTGATGGTGTCTTCCATGCGAACCATGGTGGTGGTCATCAGTGCGGAGAGCCCTACAATCTTGGCTCCATGCTCTTCAGCTGCATTAACGATAGTTTCAGCTGGAACATCTTTACCAAGGTCAATTACGTTATAGCCGTGGTTTTTGAGCATCAGGCAGACAATGTTCTTACCGATATCGTGGATATCGCCTTCAACAGTTGCCATGATGATGGTTGCCTTTTCCTCCATATCACCGGAGGCCTCAAGCAGAGGTTTGATCTTTTCAAAACCCTTCTGCAAAGTTTCTGCGGACTGAAGAAGCTGGGGCAGGAAATATTCCTTACGCTCGTACTTTTCACCCACTTCCATGATTGCCGGGATGAGATCTTCATTGACCATGGCAAAAGGTTCGCGCCCACCTTCAAGATCACGCTCTACGAGTGCGACAATGGAACCGCGGTCACCCTTGACCACAGCATCGAAAAGGTTTTCCGCCCCGGACTTGTCTGCTTTTTTACCGCCTCCTGCTGCACCGGACTGACCTCCGTCACCGGAGGGAGTCCAATCGGCATAACGCTCGATATACTGTTCAGCCTGCGGATCGCGGCAAAGCATAACTTCGTTGGCGTAAAGAGCTTCACGCAAACGCACAGAGTTGGGATTCGAAATAAAAGCAGCCATACCCTGTCCCTGACAAAGGGTCAGGAAACTGGAGTTAAGCAGTTCGCGGGCCGGGAGACCGAAAGAAATATTGGAGAGGCCCAGCACTGTGGGAAGATTCCATTCCTCTTTGCAGTGCTTGATGAAATCAAGGCAATGACGTGCAGCCATAGGCTTGGAAGATACGGTCAGAGCCAACGCGTCAACCATGATCAGTCTGCGCGGGATTCCCAGATCATCAGCCTGCTTGAGCAGTTCGGAGACAACCTCAACTTTCTCTGCACAAGTGATCGGCAGCTTGCTTCCTACGATGGGCAGCAGGATGAACGGAGCACCGAACTTCTTACACAGCGGTCCGAGACGTTCCATGCGGCCGGGTTCACCACTGATAGAGTTAACCAGCGGAGAGCCGGGGTATTCCCAGAGAGCTGCTTCAACGGCATCAGGGTTGGTGGAATCAATTGAAAGCGGTGCGGAATGCTGGGCAAAAATCTCTTTAACCAGCGCGGGCAGAATTTCTACCTCGTTAACCATGGGAGCGCCGACGTTTACATCAAGAACAGGTGCCCCGACAGCGATCTGCTCTTCAGCAAATTTCATGGCTTCGGTAAACTGGCCTTTCTGAAGTTCCGCGATGAGCTGCTTCTTACCGGTAGGGTTGATGCGCTCACCGATGATAACACCGCGCTGCTCAAATCCGATCTTTACAGACTGAGAGCGGGAGGTCAGCACCATCTGGCAATCTTCCTGAGGCACAGCGCGCTTCCACTTGGCACCGTCTACTTTATTGCGCAGAGCACGAATATGGTCCGGGCCTGTTCCGCAGCAACCACCGATAAATTTAGCACCGACATCCACAAACTTAGCAGACTGCTCGGCAAAAGGTTCGGGCTGAAGACGGAAAACGGTATTGCGGTTCTCGTCCAGTTCGGGCAGTCCGGCATTGGCCTCTACCAGCAGAGGAGAGCAAAGGCGGGGCTGCATGTTTTCCAGCACTTCCAGAATCTGCTCCGGTCCGGCGGAGCAGTTGGTACCCATGAGTTCAACACCCATGTTCTGCATGGTGTCGATAAAAGTTGCGGGAGATGTTCCGGTCAAACAGGCTGACGGAGACTCAAAAGTCATAGATAAGGCCACGGGCAGATCGCAAACTTCACGGGCGGCAATAACCACGGCCCGTGCTTCGGCGAGGTCAAAATGAGTTTCACCGAGGATCAGGTCAACTCCACCTTCCACAAGACCGGTGATCTGCTCCTTGTAGATTTCGACCATTTCCTTAAAGGTCATCTCACCCAAAGGCTGTACAAAATGTCCGGTGGGACCTACACTACCGGCAATAAATACATTATCCCCGCCGACAGAGCGGGCAAGAAGAGCCATTTCACGGTTCAAACCGATTACATCAACATCTGCGCCGAGCTTGGGCCTGCTGCCGCCGAATGTGTTGGTGGTCAACACATTGGCTCCGGCATCGACGTAATCTTTATGTACGGATTTAATTACCTCGGGGCTCTGGAGGCCAAACAGCTCAGGAGACATGCCTGCGGGAAGTCCACGGCTCTGCAAAAAGGTTCCGTAACCTCCATCAAAGAAATAGATTTTATCGTCACTGAGGGCTTTGCGAAAATCAGGCATGTCGAACGCTCCACTTTTTTATTAAATTTTAATCTCAGCCAAAAGGCTGATCATCATTTTACTTTTTGATGAGTATAGTCCTGTAGAATAGTCCCAAGCAGCAACATGTCCACTGATAATTGGCATGAACTGGCTGTGCCGCTCTGACCTTGAATTAATTATTTTGAAAAAAGATACAAAAAATAGTTCCTGAGAACTCCAAAAGAAGGGCATAATGCGTTGAAAACGCTTCTACTTAAAAACATTGAAAAGGACAAATAAAAACTATACCCTTACAAGTTACAGATTAGAACTTTTGTTTACAATAAAATATTCAAATAATTTCAGTAGAACAGGAAAATATAAACTGGCCAATGTCATCAAAAGAAGAACCGTTAGAGCTTGAACCTGTTGAAAATGAAGAGGTAAAACTGCCGCCCAAGGACGATTTTCTGCCCACGCCCCGCGCTAAGGGTGAAGTCGCAACCAAGGACCCTCTTCACTTGTATTTACAGGAAATCAGCCGTTTTCCCCTATTGGAGCCGGACGAAGAATTCCGACTTGCCAAGCAGGTGCAGGAAAACGGAGACCAACAAGCGGCCTTCAGGCTGGTATCCTCGCATCTCAGGCTGGTGGTTAAGATCGCCATGGACTTCCAGCGCCGCTGGATGCAGAATGTGCTTGACCTTATTCAGGAAGGCAACGTGGGCCTGATGAAAGCCGTTAATAAATTCGATCCCGACAAAGGCATCAAGTTCTCATACTATGCTGCCTTCTGGATCAAGGCTTACATCCTTAAATACATCATGGATAACTGGCGCATGGTTAAAATCGGGACCACCCAGACCCAGCGCAAACTTTTTTACAATCTGAACAAAGAACGCCAGAGATTACAGGCTCTCGGCTTTGATCCAACCACCTCCGAGCTTTCAAAAAAACTGAATGTCAGCGAAGAGGAAATTACTGAGATGGACCAGCGTCTGGCCAAGAATGACCTCTCCCTGAACCTGAAGTTCGGCGAGGATTCCGAAGCCACACGAATGGATTTTCTGCCTGATCTTGGCCCCGGGGTAGAAGAAACCCTTGCCAACAAGGAGATTTCCACATTACTGCTTGACCAGCTCAGGGCAATTGTTCCAAATCTCAATGAAAAGGAACAAGTGATCCTGAACGACCGCCTTCTCTCCGATTCCCCCAGAACACTGCGGGAAATCGGTGAAGAGTTCGGGGTAACGAGGGAAAGAGTTCGCCAGATTGAAGCAAGACTGCTGAAAAAATTGAGGGAACATCTGGCTGAATCAGTTAAAGACTTTTCACAGGACTGGATACCTGAAAATGAATAAGCTGCTTACCGATCTTAAAAAAGAAGCAAAGGCAATGGCTTCGGCCCTGCCTGTACCGGTTTTTTACCGAGATCTGGAAACCCAGATTGAATTTGCAAGGGATATGTTTTTCGATCACCCGCTGATCATCAGGCTGCAGGAAGACGTTCTACCCTTTCTTTATGATGAATATGCCCACGGCATCTACCATTCTAAAAAGGTAGCTATCGAAGCCGGAGCCATCATCCTTAAGGAAGGAGATGAAATGGACGGAGACCGCGTCCGTGAGCTGGTCCTGCTGGCCCAGTTCGGCGGCCTGCTCCACGACTGCTGTCGCCTTGACGAAAACCACGCCATCCGTGGTTCTGAGACCTCAAAGGTAATCCTTAACAATTACCCCCTTTCCGAACGCAGCAAGGAACTCATTGCCGAGTCTATTGCCCGCCATGAAGCTTTCAAACCGGAAAAACCCATCGAAAACGATCCGGAGCTGGCTCTTTTGAGCGGAGCTCTTTACGATGCTGATAAATTCCGCTGGGGACCTGACAACTTTTCCACCACCCTGTGGGAAATCTGCGACTACGAAGACTGGACAGTGGAAGAAATCATTGAAAAATTTCCCAAGGGACTTGAAATCATCAAATCCATTGAATCCACCTTCCGCACTGAAACCGGAAAGGAATACGGACCGGAAATGATCGCACAGGGCATTAATATCGGATCCGCAATCTACGAAAAACTGGTTGAATATTCCAAAGACCCCAAATACCTCCCGCAGGAAGAACCAGAAAGGCTTTTATGATACAAACTACCGGCTCATCACGCTGCCCGCTGAAGGTTGTTGCCGCAACAACCCTTCTGGTCCTGCTCATGCTGCAGGGCTGCGCAACCAAGAATACTGCCCTACCTGAATTTCAGCTCCCGCTGAGTCCTGAAGCGCAGTTAACATACGATTATCTGGTCTACATGGATTACCGCACCCGGCTGGCTCAAGCCTATAGCGGACTGAAGACACCTCAGACAATCAATGAAGTTGCGAAGCTGCAAAATGAGGCTTTGACCGTTTTAAACCGGATCATTGCCGCTGAGCCGCAGGAAAAGCTTTATCTGGACAAATTCGCCTTATACTGGACTTCACAGCAGATTGATGAAGCAAGAGCCACCCTTAAGGAGGCTCTTGCCTTATATCCCGACAGCCGAGACCTGAACATCAGCCTTGCCAACACCTATCTGGTGGACAACCGCAATGCTGACGCAGAAGCCGTGCTCAAGGAATACCTGCTTAAGAATCCGGAAGATCTCATAGTTACGGGACATCTGGCCCGTATCTACCTCGAGCAAAACAAATTTGCGCAGGCCCTTGATATTCTCAAGGTCATCCCCAAGGATAAACGGACCGCGCAAATCCACTATCTGCACGCCAAATCCAGTGCCGGACTGGGGCTGACCAGACAAGCTATCCGCAGCCTGAGAAAGGCTGTTGAAGTCAAACCTGATTTCATTGAAGCATGGGGCGAATTAGCCTACATGCATGAATTGGAGAAGGATTACGACTCCGCGGAACAAATCTACACCAAGATGCTTGAGTTCCCGGATGTATCCAATCATATCCGACTGCGGTTAATGGAACTCTGTCTCAAGCTGAACAATCCTGAACGGGCATTAAAGCTGGCCATCGAAGGTCCGCGCAGCAAAGCTTTCCTGCTTGAAGCAGCCCAGTTGTTCATCAGCGGCAAATTCTATGGACAGGCATCCATCCTGCTGGATCTTTTCGCCCAGCAGAAATCAATCCCTGACTCCTACTATTTTTTCAAAGCATCCATTGCCTTTGAAGGAGAGGACGATCCGGGCAAGGCTCTGGGCTACCTCAATAAAATTTCTCCGCAAAGCGAACATTACGATCGCAGCCTGCAATTCCGGGCTCATCTGCTTATGGACCTCAAGCGCAATAAAGAAGCCCTTGAGATTATCAGAATAGGCGAAGAAAAATTTCCCGAAGAGGCCAATTTCTATCTGCTTGAAGCAGGACTTCATTCCGAAGCCGGCGACAGCAAGGCAGCAAAAGATGCCCTGCTTCGCGGAAACACAAACATCCCCGGCCATACGCAGATTCTTTTTCAGCTTGGTGTAATGGAAGAACAGGAAGGTAATCTGGACCAGACCCTTAAGTACATGGAACAGATCATCTCCGGCTCCCCGGACCATGCTGATGCACTAAATTTCATTGGCTACATACTGGCTGACCGCAATGAACAGCTCGACCGGGCCATGGTCCTGATCAGCAGGGCCAACAGGCTTGAGCCTGACAACGGCTACATTCTCGACTCTCTGGCCTGGGTCAATTACCGTATGGGTAACTTTGAGGAGGCTTGGAAAATAATCAAACGGGCCATCTCACTTAGACCAAAACAGCCGGAACTCTGGGATCACTACGGCGACATTGCCGCTGCACTCGGTAAAAAGAAATCCGCTGCAAAAGGATATCGCAAGGCCCTTGAATTAAAACCCGAAAATGCTGAGCAGATCCGCAAGAAACTGGAAGAATTATGATTTCCCGTTCATGCCGCACGGCTTTGATTCTGCTGTCCATTTTGGTTGCAATCAGCGGATGTTCCACTCGTTCCGCGATCAAAACAGATCCAGACGATATCTATAATTCATTTCGCAATGAATACGGGAATTGCAACGCCACGGGCTTAAAGGCCAAAGCCAGCCTCTACTACACTTCAAAAGGCTCAGGACACCGCACTACAATGTCCCTGTGGGGAGATTACGCAACTCCCCTGCGTCTTGATGTACGCGCGGGCATAGGAGCCTACATCGCCCATATACGCGAAGATGAGTCTGGGCTGACTGCGTTCTACCCCGACCAGAAAACAGCATACTCGCATTCATCCCCGGTCCGTGCAGTCCATTTGCTCGGTCTGCCCTTTCCATTCTCCCTGAAAGACCTTGCAGGACTTATCTCCGGCTGTTATCCCAACCTGATACCAAAATCATACGACACCGCAGTTCCTGAAAACGGAAATCTGCGTTTTACCTTTGACAACGGACCCGTCAGTTCAATCGTGCTGACGGAACAGGGAACCCCGATGGAAATATCGGGACGGGGCGAAATTCCATGGCGCATGGAGTTGTCCTCATACGAAGAAGACAACTCAGGCAAACTGCTGCCGGAAAAAATAGCCGTATACACAGAGCTGGGAGACAAAGCCCTGCTGCGTATAAAATCCCGGACACTCACGGCGAAACCGTGGCTGGCGAAAGCTCTTGAGCTCAAGCTGCCCGAGGGTTCCGAGGAAATCCGTCTCGACCGGAACGGGTATGTCAGAATCGATTAAAATGTTAAGCTTTTCATAACGGAGGGAAGTATGAGCGGGCAGGATTTTAATTCTAATGAAAAAAGTAGTGGACTTCTTGAAAACTTTAAACTAGGTCTCGATGTCTGGCTGGCGGAGATGAAAGGAATCGTTTCAAGACTGCTTGGAAATTTCGAAGTCTCACAGCTGGAAAAACGTCTTGAAAAAGAATATGCGCTTCTTGGGAAAATCACTACTGGTGATGTTGACGGAAACGCAGAACTGTGTAAAAAGCAGATCGAATTTTTCAAAGATGAAATCAGCAGGCTTGAAAAAGAGCAGGCTGCCAAACGCGATGTTAAATATCGCGATAATGAACGTAAAATGGATATCTAACCGGTAACGGTTTCATATAGAGTGGTGGGGTTCCCGAGTGGCCAAAGGGAACAGACTGTAAATCTGTCGGCAACGCCTTCGGAGGTTCGAATCCTCCCCCCACCACCACTTTGAATCCTCGGTTGATTCCAAAAAAACCAAAAGTACAGGGTGTTACAAACAGAGTTGAGCACGGCCTGATCAATATAGTTCTGCGGGAAAGTTCTCGACAGAACTGTTTTTTTGTTGTGCTTCTGACTGTTTTTTTACACATCCTGCGCGGGAGATCTGGATATGGCCGGTAAAGTTGTAATCGGTTCGGACCACGGAGGGTTCACCCTCAAAGCATTCGCCATCAAACTGCTCAGCGACATGGGTTATGATGTAATCGATGCCGGACCTGAAGAAGCTGTCAGCTGCGACTATCCTGTTTACGCCGAAAAAGTAGCCGAAATGGTTACCGGGGAAGATATTCCCGGCATCCTGATTTGCGGAACCGGACTGGGAATGTCCATGGCTGCAAACAAAATCAAGGGCATCCGTGCTGCCATGTGTACTAATGAGTACATGGCCAAGATGGCCCGTGCGCACAACAATGCGAACATCCTCTGCCTCGGTGAACGAGTGATCGGGCCCGGATTGGCGGAAGAAATTATCCGCGCCTTCATGACTTCCGAATTTGAAGGTGATCGGCACCTGCGCAGAATCAATCTTTTCGATAAATAGTAGATATCCCGTCAGCATTATTGCCGGCGGGATTCTTTAATTTATAACATTAGACAGCATTCTCCAGGGAAGTGGGGCGGTTAGCCGCCAAGCTTGAATGCTGAATAAAATATCATCACTAATAGGGGACTCAAAAAATGAGTAACAACCAGTTGGACCAGAAAGCGGTCAACGTTGTAAAAGGTTTGATCATGGACTCCATCCGCAAGGCCAATTCCGGCCATCCCGGTGGCTCCATGTCTTCCGCGGACTTCGCCTACGTCCTGTACAAGGACTTCCTTAAATTCGATCCCAGCAATCCCGAGTGGGCTGACCGCGACCGTTTCGTAATGGCTGCAGGTCACGAATCCCCGCTGCTCTACTCCATCCTGCATCTCTGCGGATTCCTGACCATCGAAGACCTCAAGCAGTTCCGCCAGCTGGATTCCATCACCCCCGGCCATCCCGAACACGACATGACTCCCGGCGTTGAAGCCACTTCCGGCCCTCTGGGTCAGGGTTTCTGCGTCGGTGTAGGTATGGCTACCGCTGAGGCTTTCCTCAACGCCAACACCAACGATGACGTTGTAGATCACTACACCTACGTTCTCTCCTCCGACGGTGACTTTCAGGAGCCTGTAGCACTCGGCGCTGCTACCCTCGCCGGTCTCTGGGGACTTGGCAAACTCATCGTTTACTACGATTCCAACGACATCCAGCTCGCAGGCCCCACCAGCAAGTGCGACTGCACCGACTTCAAAAAAGTTTTCGAAGCTATGTGCTGGCACGTTGTAGAAATCGACGGTCACGACCACGAAGCTATCCGCGCAGCTGTAAAAGCTGGCCAGGCTGAAACTTCCAAGCCGACCATCATCATAGGTAAGACCGTAATGGCGAAAGGTGCCGCTACCTGCGAAGGCAGCCACTCCACCCACGGTTCTCCCCTTTCTCACGAAGAAATTGAAGCAACCAAGAAATGCTTCGGTCTTCCCGAAAAAGAAACTTTCTACGTACCCGAAGATGTTGTTGAACATTTTCAGGCTCGTTTCCCCGATCTCAAAGCACTGGCAGCCCAGTGGAAAGAGAAATCCGATGCAGCCCTCGCTGCTGACGAAAAAATCGCTGCTTTCTGGGCACAGGCCAACACTCCCCGTGGCGCGATCAAACTCGAACTGCCTGAATTCGAAGCAGGCCAGTCCATTGCTACCCGTAAGGCCTGGGGCGCATGCCTCGATGCTATCACCGATTCTTTGCCCACTCTCGTGGGTGGTTCCGCGGACCTCGATCCCTCCAACCAGACTGCAAACTTCCGCAAAAAAGTTGGCGACTTCGCTATCGACGGCAAAACCGCACGTAACCTTGCTTTCGGTGTTCGTGAGTTCCCCATGTCCGTTATCCTCAACGGTATGGCTCTCCACGGCGGCGTAATCCCCTTCGGTGCGACATTCCTGACCTTCTCCGACTACTGCCGTAACGGTATGCGCATGTCTGCTCTGCAGCACCTGCCCGTTATCTACATCTACACCCACGATTCTTTCTACGTAGGTGAAGACGGCCCGACCCACCAGCCCATCGAGCACGTAGCATCCCTGCGTCTCATCCCGAACATGCTGGTGCTTCGTCCCGCAGATGCACGCGAAACCGCAGCATGCCTCGAAATCGCCATGGCTCAGGAAAAACGTCCTTCCTCCCTCATGCTCACCCGTCAGGGACTGCCCGTCCTCGACAAAGATGAGTACCCGCAGGTAGAAGAAGGCGTTAAACGCGGCGGTTACATCGTAAAAGATTGCGACGGCACCCCGGACATGATCGCTATTGCCGCAGGTTCCGAAGTATCCATGGCTATCGAAGCCGCTTCCATGATCGAAGGCAAAAAGATCCGCGTGGTCTCCATGCCTTCCGTAGAACTCTTCGAAGAGCAGGATCAGGAATACAAGGATTCCGTACTTGATCCCAACGTACGCACCCGCATCGCAGCAGAAGCTGGCCGTCCCGAAGGCTGGTACAAATACGTCGGCATGGACGGCGCAGTACTCGGCATCGACCACTTCGGCGCATCCGCACCCGCAGCTCAGCTCGCAGAGAAATACGGTTTCACCGCCGCCAACCTCGCTGAGATGATGAAGAAACAGTTCTAGTAGCTACATCTATATCAATAAAAATGCCCCGTAACTCAATTGAGTTACGGGGCATTTTTATTGACTAATCCCTTACTTAAACCTGTTTGCCAGAAAACACCTTATTTAAAATTTCGCAAAGATTTCTTCTGAGGTATGGCTTACGTATGTATTCGCTAAATCCAACCTCTTTAACCAAAGCAAACTCCTCTTCGTTTGCAAAGCCTGAAGCCAAGACTCCCCTGATATTAGGATTAATTTTACGCATGGCCTTAAAACTATCTACTCCGTTCATTCGTGGCATCACCATATCTATCAATACAAGATCAATATCTTCAGCGTGTTCTTTAAATTTTATTACACCCTCTGCTCCGTCCTCAGCAATAAGGACTTCAAATCCCATATCCATCAGCAAGGCTTCAGCTGTCACCCTTACTATCGGTTCATCATCAACAAGAAGAACAAGCCCGCTCCCCTGACAATCTTCTTGTTGTTCTGAAACAAAAACCTCGGCCCCATCATCTGCGATTGGAAAGAAAAGATGAAAACAAGTCCCAACTCCTTCTTCACTGTACACATTAATCGCACCCTCATGCTGTTGAACAGTTCCATAAACAGAGGCAAGCCCTAATCCTGTTCCTTTACCCTGTTCCTTGGTTGTAAAAAAAGGCTCAAATATATGAGGGAGAACATCCTTGGGAATACCTGTCCCTGAATCACAAAATTCAACATCCAGAAAAACTCCAGGTGAAACTTCAAATGGACTGACCTCACAATAAACAGGGTCAAGATCAACCGTTTTACATTCAATATTAATCGTGCCTCCATCAGGCATTGCATGGGAAGCATTAATACCCAAATTAATAAAGAGCGACTGAATCATGGAGGGATCGCCAATAATCATCATTGGCTCAGAATTGCTGATAATATTGATATCAATACGACGGTCTATTGTTTTCTTCAAAATCTCAACTGCAGCCAAAATTGAATCATGCGCATTTATAGCCGTTGAAACGGCGGGCTGCTTCCGTGCAAATGACAATAATTTATGGGTAAGATCGGCTGAGCGTTTTGAGGCGTCAAAAATAAGATCCAGATATTTCCTCACCTTGGGATCTTCCGGTAGCTTTCGCCTCAATAATTCCACAGAGGAGAATATACCACTAAGCATATTATTAAAATCGTGTGCAACCCCACCCGCCAACTGGCCGATTGCTTCCATTTTAGAAGTTTGCATAGATTGATCCATGAGTCTGCGCTCTTCGGTTATATCCCTAAAAACGAGTATGGCTCCTAGCAACTCTTCATTATCCCCTGTGATTGGCGCTGCTGAAGATGAAATTAAATATTTATTTTGATTTTTTGAAACTAGAAAATAGTCCTTTCTTCGTGAACTTCCCCCTAGATCTATTTCCAGTATTTTTTTGGCAGGAACTTCACGTTCATCCTGAGAAACAATATGGAATGTATCGTCAAGTGGCTTACCAACACTTTCAGCCACTTTATAACCTGTAAGTTCCTCTGCGACAGGATTCATTATTGTAACTATGTCATTAATATCTGTCGCAATGACTGCATCGCCTATCGAATTCAATGTGATCTGTAACCAATCTTTATTCCTTCTCAATTCTGTTTCTACTCGTTCCCGCTCATGAATTTCCTTGGTCTTCTCCTTAAGCGAAATATTAAGATCACCTACAGCCTTCTTCTGAAATTTAATAATGGTCAACAACAACGCCAAGACTAAAAAAAATGACCACGCAAACAAAACACGTAATGTTTGATTAATCGAGTCGAGTGAATCCTGATGCACCTCAACCTCTGCCGCGGTTCTTTTATTTAGCACACCTATAAAATCATCAATAGCTAACATTATTTTCTTTTTGGAATCATGATACTCCTTTCCGTACAAAAGCTGTAAAGCGTACTCCCTACCTTGATCATTATCCGCTGTAGAACTTCCACTCATTGCTTTGATTGCTTTTTCTTCCAGCTCAACAAGCTCATCTGAAAGCCTTTTGGCTTTTGTCAGAAAAGCAAATTCTTCATCAGTAAAACCCTGCTCAAGCAACTGTTTTCTCATCGACTTGCCGGGACCGACGGCTGGCTCAAAAATATTCTCCTCAGCTACCTTATAATCCCAGAAAAAACCTTCATACTTTTCAGGACGCTTAACCTTGCCATCGCGAATATCTAGAATTGCATAAAAATATTTCAGAAACCTAGTATCACCAGTCGCAGCATAAGAACGAATCATTTTCGTTAAATCATCAGAACTGTCACGCAATTGCTCTGCCAACCGAAGAGATTCCTCACGATTTGCGACAACAACATCAAGCTGTTTACGGGCATCATTTTGAAAGACAAAAGCATACATTGTTAAAACAATTAAACATGTTAGGAGCAAAATCTCTAATCCAATCATTATGCTATAACGTGGATATTTTCGTAGATATCCGAATGTGTCTTTCATATTGTGATCACCTGTTTGATAATAAATTGCTAGTACTGCGCAGATTACTCACGACTCTTGATATTAATAGAGACACACAATAAAAACAATTCATATTAATTAAATTTGGATATCTTTTACCCAACTCGAAATTGGAAATCCCCCCGGAACGGTTGTTCCGGGGGGATTTTTCGTGACTGCAAGTTTACGGTCTCAACACCGGAAGAACTTGCAACAAAAGTTCAAAATTGCTAGGTACAGCTAACTATAATTTAACCCGAAGTTTATTGCATTATGTCCTATACAAATAAAAAAATGCAGCTTTTGCAAGACGACTAAATAACAAAGATAATAATTAGCATAGCCATGAATATCGCACACAAATTTCTTGATTTCGACGTCGAAAATTACGTTAAAGAAAAATACTCTAATATATCCAAAAGTGACCTTACCGCTTTCTTAATAACTCTATTCCTCGGTTTTTGTATCCATGGCGCCGCAATGGTGAATTTCTTTATTAATGAAGACTTTCAATTAAGCGGATACATCGACCTGTTAATATCTGGTAGATTTTTGTACGGCCCTGTATACAATATAACAAATAGTTATCCATTGCAGTTTCTGCATACATTCATATTTATTTTTCTAGCATCACTATCTGGGACAATTATTGCTAAACTTTTATCTGCAAAGACAACTTTTATTAAAGTTTTGATTGCAGTTATTTTTTTATCCTACCCCGCTTTTGCAATAGCAATGACATACAACTTAGCAATACTTGTCTATGCTGTATCTTCCTTTACTTCTGTATTAGCAGTATATTTTGCAAACAAAGAAGGAAAAACAAATTTCTTTTGCGGAGCGCTAATTCTATCGCTATCGTTGGCCATATACCAAACTTACCTCTGCGTAAGCGCTAGCCTCTGCACTGCAATTCTCTTGAAATTTGCTATCGACAATAATCTCGGCGATAATCCCATCCTTAAACTCTTTTTTAAAAAAGCAGTAAGATTCATAGCATTTGGAATTAGCGCAGGTCTCATATACATAGTACTCGTAAAAACAATCACCTACATAGACGGAACACCTTTATCCACCTATCAGGGCGCAGACCAGATGGGAGCCCTTTCTCTTTCAATTTTTTCCTTACAAAAAATATTCGCATGCTATTCCGCACTGCTGAATAATTCATTTTTTAAATTTCAATCTTTATTACAACCCTCTATCTGGGTAATATCTTTAATAGCATGCGCAACAGTTCTATATAAGCAACGTCTATACAAATCCATTAAGGATATCACAGTTAATTTATCCATTATTGTTGTTGTTTTTGTTACTACTCTCATCGCAGCAATAATTATCCCTATCGTTGCTCCTTTCTCAGATATTACGTATATGCAGACCTATGGAGCCGTAATAGTATTGTGCGCAACCATCGCGATTGCAGCTGATGATTTTAAATTATCAAAAAATATTACAATTCTAATGAGTATCATTATTGTCGTCTGCTTCACCACCAGAACAAATGCTCAATACTACAGAGCTCATTTGATAACTCAAGCATCTACCCAAACAGTCAGCAGAATATTTTCCAGAATAGAAGAAACTCCAGGTTTCTCAAGTGACAAAAAACTGGCTATAATCGGCAATCTTCCCAACCAATACTTCAAGACTGAAACAGCCCCTCCATTCTCCAATGAAGGCAACTCCGGATATTCAGGCAATTTCGTCGGATTAAGTAGAGCAAATCAAAGCCACAAATTCACAACAATCCTCTCTGTTTTAGGCTACAAAATTGCACCTATTCTGGACCAAAAGGATGTGCTTGAGGCATCAACAATAGCTCTCAGGATGCCCACCTATCCACAAAAAGGATCTATTATAACCACCGATAAATTAATCGTGGTTAAACTGAACGACCCTCTTTTGGTTATCTCTCCCACTTCACTTGGCAAGAGCAAATATACATTTAAGTTCACGCCTTTTGACCAAAGTGGGAACTTAGAAATTGTCTGGCAAGTAATTGCTAGAGGATCTCAAGGACAAACAATTCAAACCCCAACTCCAGAATTAAGCATAACTCTGGACAAACCAGGCGAAACATACTGCGTAATTGCCCACTATCGAAAAAGGGGAATGAAAGAGTTTACTCACTCCAAACCACACTGGTTTATTGCCAACTAAAAACGATCTGGCGCAATACCAACTTTATATATTTAAACAGCCTTCACAAACAAGGGACAACCAGTCATTTTAATATGCAAGAAAACACTTTTGACATAAAAACAAAAAAAATCAGTGTAGTAGTTCCTGTTCTTAATGAAGAACAAAATGTCCCTTTAATATGTGGCAGAATAACAGAAGTTCTAAATAATTTTAACTTTGAAATCATCTTCGTTGATGATGGAAGCACAGATGGAACCCTCGAACAACTAATGAGCTTAAGTGCAAAACACGCAAATATAAATTTCATATCCCTCTCAAGAAACTGGGGACATCAATGTGCACTTAAGGCTGGTCTTGATCATGCAACCGGAGACTGCGTAATCTCTATAGATGGGGATTTACAGCACCCACCTGAATTAATGCTCACCTTCATCGACAAATGGGCTCAAGGGGCAGATATTGTTCACTCAGTTCGAAAAGAAGACCCAAATCTTCCTTTTCTTAAAAAATTCACATCAAGCACATTCTATAAAATAATCAACAAGATTTCTAATTTGAATATCAAACCAGGCACCGCTGATTTCAGACTTTTAGATCGTAAAGTAGTAGAAGCGTGTCGAAATTTAAATGAAGATGTATATTTTTGGCGTGGAATAATCCCATGGCTGGGTTTTACACAAGAGTACATTGAATATGAACCTAACAGCAGACAATACGGAAAGAGCAAATACAATTTGAAAAAAATGCTAGGCTTAGCAATTAATGGTGTAGCCTCTTTTAGTCTTATTCCACTACGGGCGGCATCATTAATCGGGTCTGGAATTCTACTTATCGCTCTTGTTTACTTAGCGTATATCATTATCCAATTCTTAATTGGAAACACTGTCCCCGGATGGTCTTCCATCATGGCTGCTATACTTATCTTAGGCGCGATACAGCTTATTTTCCTTGGGACTATTGGCGAATATGTTGGTAAAACATACTTAGGGAGCAAAAAACGCCCTACTTACTTTATTAAAAAGATGAATGCCGAATTGCTAAACAACAATCTACCTAAGTAATCGCAACAAAAACATTCATTCACTTAAAATATAATATAATCCAATAAAGGATCGAAAATTTTATGAGTAATATTTTAAATAAATTCCCTAAAAAAAGACCGCCTCTCTCTGATGAAATGCAAAAAATCTATCACGAGCATTACAAAGCAAATCGGGAAGGAGATACAGCAGCTTCATTTGTAGCCACAACTTTAGAAAAATGGATGCATATAAAAATAGCAGAATTGAAAACAGAAGGGAACATTCTTGAAATTGGGGCAGGTACACTCAATCACATCCCATATGAAAATAATTTTACATCATATGATATAGTAGAGCCATATGAAGGGCTCTACAAAGGAAGTGGCAACCTAAAGCATGTAAGAAACATTTATAGCAACATTAATGAGCTACCAGAGACACAATACGATCGTATTCTAAGCGTTGCTGCATTTGAACATATATGTGAGCTACCAGATCTCGTTAGCCAGTGTCGCAACCTCCTTAAACCTGACGGAGTACTGCAAGTAGCCATCCCCAGTGAGGGGACTCCCCTTTGGTACTTAGCCCAATTGATAGGTACTGGCCTCGAATTCAGGCTTAAATATAAATTGGACTACTTCGAATTAATCCGCCATGAGCATGTCAATACAGCAAAAGAAATAACGGAAGTTTTAAGCCATTATTTTAATGACATTAAAATTAAAACTTTTGGTGTCTGCCCATACCTATCTCTCTATCAATACCTGGAATGTCGTAATACTCCAGAAAACTAATTAGCTCCCACAAACAAAAACAATAAAGCCGTCGAAACCTAGTTACGACGGCTCTATTACTGAAATGAGATCCCCTACCCCACAATAGCATCCGCAACAGCAACACAAACTGCCAATGCCGCGTGATCACTCTGCCCGGCAAACTCTTTGCCGTCTTTCTTGAGAGTTGCGCGCCAATCGGTTTCAGTCATGCTGCCGCGGCTTAAATCTTCGAGCTGAAATTTCCAGCCATCTTCTTCCATCTTTTCGGTGATCTTCAGGGCCTTGTGGATATCTTCCATTGCTCCTTCGGGCATGGCGTCGCCGATCCTTTCCTTGAGCAGTGCTTCCAGACTTTCGTATGTATATTCAGCCATTTTATTTCCTCCAAATGGTTCGGTTATTCGAAAGTCTCAATGAACCACTGAACCAACCGCAAGTCAATTTCCATACCCTGCATAAAAGAAAACCGCCGGACCAAACGGACCGACGGTTTTAAAGAATCGTAATATAGCAGCCGGTTATGACTAGTTATCCATAGCCTCGTCAGCTTTCTTTTTCAGATCATCAAATGCACTTTTTGCATCATCACCCATATCATCCATCTTATCCTTAGCCTGATCCATAGCCTCATCAATTTTCTTTCCTGCCTTTTCCGCAGGCCCTTCCTCACTGCAACCGGACATTGCACCGAGAAGTGCTACTAAACACAAAACATAAGCCATTTTTTTTAACCAAGACATATTTTCTCTCCTTTTTTGCTTAATTTATATATGAAACTCTCAAAACAAACATTATTATTGCAACCCAAGCTCAACACGCGGGCCAGTTCCCTTTCCGGTGGCTGACATTCCCTTAAGGAAAACCCTTTCGGGGGCAATACCGGACTGCTCCACCAAAAAGGTACGCACCAGCTCAGACCTGCGCCGCGCCAGATCAGCCAGCTGCGTATCAGTGACCTTAATGTGATCACGCAGAGCCTTTTCCATATCTGGAACAGGCTGGGCAACCACGATGCCAAGGAAGTTGGTCGGTCTTTCAAAAGTAGCATCCTTGTAGGCAGCTTCCAGATATTCGGGATACTCTTCTTCGGTAATAACGACATCATCAACAGACTTGGGCGCATTCTCATCGCCTTCAAGCTCAAGGAACTTGGGCATGGCAACCTGCCTGCGGAACTCGGCTTCTTCCATGGCCGGAATATCCTCTGGCGCAGTGAAGCCGCTGACCTCCAGCTTAAGCCCCGGACGATCCTGCATGGCCTTGGCAACAGACTCCATCTTGGACTGCTCGCCTTCCTTGAAACCGACCTTGCCAGCTTCAAAAGCCATAACATCCATATCCTCGCCACCACCAACCAGAGCACCGATCAGAGCAAAAGGCGAAGTGACAGCCTTGACCAGCAGATTGACGATAGCCCGTGCTATGACTTTACCCAACTTGAACTGGGGATCGGAAAGGTCGCCCTCTACGGGGATATCGAGCCTGATATTACCGCTGCTGTCCCTGAGCAGCGCCAATCCAAGACCGATTGGGATGTTGGGCGCATCAGGATTGTCCACCTTCTTACCGACTTCGAACTGATAAATATCGAAAACATTATTCACAGCAATGAACTTGCCGCGCAACTTCACACACACATCAGAGCTGAGCATCCCGGTACTTACCGGATAAGCAATGAACTTCTCGGTGTAGGGCGAAAGCTGAGTCATATCCAAATTTGCGACGGAAACATTGATATCAGTATCCGCCCCTTCAACTGTAGGTTGCAGATACCCTTCTGCCACCAATGGAGATTGCCTATCAAGGGTAGCATTAAATGAAATGTCCGTGCGTTCGCCATGAGGCAACTCAAGCCCACGTACGGCAGAACGCATCTTGGAAATATCCAGCTCAAAGGCAGGAGAAACGGTATAATCTTTAAAGGACACAGTGCCGTTGCTCATGAAAATTTCATCTATGGCAACAACATTTTCCTGCTTTTCTTCTGCTGTCGGCTCTTTGAGTTCGGCTACCCCGTCAACTGGGGGGCTGCCTTCTTTGGTTGCCACTGCAGCCTTTTCCGCTGCAAGTTCGGCCTGCTCTTCCAGAGCCTCTTCGTCCACAGGCTCAGCACGCTTTCCGGTCAACATACGCGCAATATTGAAGGTGCCATCCTGCTCCCGCTCCAGATTAGCTTTGGGAGCGAGCACTGCGATGGAGCCGACTTTGACCTTAAGCGGCGCGGAACGGAAATCAATTTCACGAACAGCTAAATCTTCCAGATGGAAAAACTGCTTGTTTCCCTGATTATCGCGGATAAGAAGATCCTTGAGCTGAACCTTGCCGGTGTATCCCGCAACAGGTTCATTTGCAGCAGAGAAATCCCAATTACCACGCACATCAACATGCCCGCGGGCAATATTCATCTGCATCTGTGGCGGCAGGTAGCCGTTGAAATCCCTCAACCGGAGTTTGCGAAGCTGTACACTGCCCTTTCCTTTAAGTGACTGCGGACCTGCTTGTCCGTCTATTTTGATAGACCCGCGCTTGTTGATAAGAGCGGAAAGGTTAAGCTTAAGTGGCTTCTCTTCCGGAAAAGTAAGCCCGTTAACACCGATCTTGATATCACTGATGCTGGTGACGGTCTTTTTGGTAGCCGCGCGGTCGGTCAATTCAACCCCTGATTCAGAAAGCTGAAACCTGTTCAAAGCCACCTTCCACGTCTCTCCCTCCGCATCAGCAGAGTCCGCACCTTCTTCCTGTTGCTTAACCGGAACACCAACATTTTTCGCGTTCTTCTGATGCTGCTCGATCTGCTTGATCAGGTCGATCCCCTTTTTATCGCGCATAAGCCTAATGAGGAGTTTGTTGAGATCAATGGAATCTATGAACACGGACTTTTCCTGCAAATCAACAGTACCGTTGTTCATGGCAAATCCACCAAGACCGATCAAAGTCTTGCCGCCGCCCTTGGGTTGCAGATCAAGCCCATCAACATTGACCCTGATATTTTTCAGCCGAACTGAAGTTTCATTCCGAAGACCAAGCTGAAAATCACTGCCCAGACCGACCTTACCCCCGGCAACATCCAGAGGCAGCGGATCGTCCAGATAAACATGGTAATCAGGAATATCAAGATCCTCTACGGCAATAGAACCATTCACGGACAAGGGAATAACAGACAAACCGCCCTGACCGCTGATTACTTCAGTAGCATTGGAACCGATACGGAAATCCCAGCTCCCGGCAGCATTCTCTGCTGTGCTCACATTTCCGGCATGAACCATAATCGGACCGATTTTCTTATTAAAACCTTTACCGAAAGCATTATCGGTGAAATCCACCTGCCCGTTATCAAGCCTGAAATCCCTAACCAAGGCAGCCACAGCAGGCCCTGATTCTTCTTTGGAACCGCCTTCAGTTTCTTTCGATTTTTCCCCGGCTTCAATGGAGGGGGCGAGATAATCAAGCAGGTCCGGGCTGCCGTCCTCTTTGAGTCCGACTTTAAGATATGGATCACTCAAATTAACAGATGAAATTTTCAGTATACGTTGCAGTATGCGAACTTCCTCCAACTCTACATCAAGATCTTTAAATTTGAGCAGGGAAGGCCCTTTTCTAGCAGCAAGGTCAAAATTGGTGATATTGGCTTTACCGCTTATCTGCACTCTCGGCAGAATGGTATCTCCGCGCTCAAAAGAAAGGACCAGATCTGAACTCAGGCTACCGCTTTTCAATTCGGTAGTTTCGTAGATGGGCAGGTAAGGCCAGTACTCGGCCAGCTGCGCATCTTTAAGGGAGAAGTCGAACTGCGTCTTCAAACTCTGGTTAAAGGGCAGAGTATGCCCTTTCAGGGCAAAAGGAGTCCCATTGATAATCATATCAAGACTGGGCTGGACCTGCTTCTCATTATCGCGAAGAAGAGACGAGGTGAACGGCACAAACAGATCAAGGCTGGAAATCTCATGGCGCACATCACGAACCTTATCGTAAACCCTACAGGTACCGTTGCTTACAACCAGATCACGTACGATAAATGGAAACAGTTCTTTTTCATCCGTGTTTGCTTCTTCCGGCTGCTCCTCAACATCGCCTTCAGGAATAAGATCTGAGACACTGCTGCCGCCCCTGAAAACAGCAAGATCAATCTGCGGATCCACTATTTTGATTTCATCAAGAATCAGGGAAAGACGAAACAAAGAAAAAGAATCAAGATTCAGATCAAACGTTTTAAAAGAAAACAAATTTCCTTCACCCTCTTTCTTACCGATCTCAAAACCATGAACAGTCAGTTGAAGGGTATAGGGATTCAAATCCACCTGTTCAATACGCACATCCCTGTTCAGCACAGCGGGGAGTTTAGAGAGCGCAACTTTCTTGATGGTAAAGGGGATGAGTAAAAACCCAATGATAGTATAAAAAATGAGCAGTCCGGCTACTATCAGCCCAACCTTACCCGGACGATTCAACCTGTTCCAATGTGTGCGTATTTTTTTGAGCATCTGATTATGATACCTCCGCTATAGATCCTATCTAACTTTTATATACCATTATGATTTGAAAAGACAGTTTCATATCAATTGTAACACTCTGCAATCATGGTGTTGAACAAATGATTGGCGACTGGTACGTTATGCCCGGAAACGGGAGGAAAATATTTCTAATGAAAGCAGAAACATCAATGATAAAAACGGCTCAGCAAACATGTACACTCTCCAAAGACTGGAGAGTCATGCTCCTGTGGCTGGGCATGTTGACCATTTTCCTCCCGGCAGGCGCACAGGCAAGTTCCCTGCAACTCAAGAATATGGTTCTCGATAATCAGGCCGGTTCCATCATGGCCCGCTTCGGAATTGAACTTGTCGCCGACGCACAAGTGGAAGATGCCCTGCTAAACGGTATGAAACTTAAACTTGAATGTGATGCTTCCCTCTTTGAGCATAAAAATGTCTGGCTGGACTCAAAAGTAGCAAGCAAAACGTATAGCAATAAACTTTATTTTGACTCCCTCTCCAACCAGTTTGTACTGGAAAAACCCGGAGCTAAAATATTAAAACACAAAAACCTGTCCATACTTTTACGAGAAGAATGGAAAAATTTTATCCTTGATTTAGGCCCATGGTCCACTCTCAAACGCGGGGAACGATACAACCTGCGCCTGAAAGTTCGCCTAGACCGCACAGAAGTCCCGGCATGGCTCAAGAGTACTCTCTTTTTCTGGTCTTGGGACGTAATCCCGGCCGCCACCTATCAGCTGGATTTCACCTACTGATTTTAGAATCGCAATGACTGAACAGAATATCAAAATAAGTGTGCCCGACACCAAGGAACGCAAACGCAGGCAACGGGAATATTATATTGCCTTTTTCTGCCTGCTGGTCTTCGTGGCACTGGGCTTTGTACAGCTCAAATACATCGGGGTAAACTCCTACCTTTTCGTAGGTCTGTTCAACCTGAACTTCATTCTGCTGCTCATTGTCCTGTTCATCGTGGTCCGCAACGGAGTCAAACTGCTTCTTGAACGACGGCGCAGGGTGCTCGGCTCCAAGCTGCGAACGCGCATGGTCCTGTCTTTCATGTCGCTTTCCCTTGTTCCGACCCTGCTCATGTTTTTCATGGCCATGCAGTTCGTGCAGATTTCCGTGGATTACTGGTTCAAAAATCAGGTTGAAGAATCCATGGTCCAATCCCTTGAACTGGGAAGGGCGTTTTATGCCTCGGCGCAGGAGGGACTGGAACGGCGCGGGGAAAATATCCTCGGAACCATCAAGGAAAGCCGCTATGCATGGGGCGGTAAATCCATGAAAAAATTTCTCGGTAAAAAGCTCGGGGAATACGACCTCGGCCTGCTTGGGGTTGTGCGCCCGGACCGTAAAAAAATCAACTGGTACTCACAGGGATCATGGGACAAGGCATGGTCGGAGATCAATGCCAAGGTTGATTGGGAGGATATGCAAAAGAATCCACGGTTCTGGTCCACCATCCACCCCATGCCCGGTAACGACATGGTTATCGGTATTCTGCCCGTGGATGAGGGCAAAACAGGGTTTCTGATCATCGGGGAAAATATCGGACAGGGAATGCTTTACAAGCTGGACCGGGTTGTACGAGGTCTTGATGAATACAAACAGCTCAAGACACTGAAGTACCCGCTCAAGATGAGTCTTTACCTGACTCTGGGCGTTACCACCTTGCTGATTATCCTCGGGTCCATCTGGTTCGGATTCCGTCTTTCCAAAGAGCTTTCCGCTCCTATTCAGGCACTGGCGGCGGGTTCACAGCGTATTGCGCGAGGTGACCTTTCCGTACGCCTTGAAGACCGCTCTGACGATGAACTGGGCTTCATGGTCCAATCCTTCAACCGCATGGCAGAAGACCTTGAAGACAGCCAGAAAAGCCTGAAAACAGCCAACGACAGGCTGGCACAGCAGAATCAGGAACTGGAACGCAGGGGCCGCTATATGGAAGCGGTACTCAACAACATTACCGCCGGGGTTATCTCCCTTAACGAAGAAGGCAAAATCAGCACCGTCAACTCTGCCATTGAAGAGATGCTCGGCATCGAAGCCCGCTTTGTACACGGGAAAGATCCGCTGGCCCTTCTGCCGGAAGGCGATCTGGCCTCACTTATTGCCGAAGCCCGCTTACACATGGCAACCAGCCCCTTTTCTCAGTGGCAAAGGCAGCTATCCCTCACCGTTGAAGGAAGGCACAGGAAGTTTCTGGTCAACGTTGTGGCCCTCAAAGCCGGGGATTCCAGTACCGGTATCGTTGCCGTGTTCGAAGATATTACCGAACTGGAAAAAATGCAGCGCATTGCGGCATGGCGCGAGGTTGCAAGGCGCATCGCCCATGAGATCAAGAACCCGCTTACTCCCATCAAGCTTTCAGCCCAGCGATTGCAGCGTAAATTCGGACAGGAAATCGAGGATAATGTTTTCCGTGAATCCACAGACCTGATAATTTCCCAGGTTGAACATCTGCAACAGATGGTTCAGGAATTTTCCGCCTATGCCAAGCTGCCGGAAGTACGGCTCAAACCGGACAATATCGCCCCCCTTCTTGAAGAAGTGGTCAGCCTTTACCGCAACAGCCACAGCAACATTGAATGGTCGCTGAGCTTTGACGGAGAACTGCCGCAATTGGAACTGGACCGCGAGGCCATGCGCCGTACTTTAATCAACCTGCTGACAAATGCAGCGGAAGCTTTGGACAACTGCGAATCTCCCACAGTAACCATCACCGCCATGCATGATGCCACCCTTGGCTGGTTGAGAATCGAAGTTCAAGATAACGGCCCCGGACTCTCCGCAGATGAACGGTCCAGAATGTTTGAACCTTACTTTTCAAGTAAAAAGAGCGGAACCGGGCTGGGTCTGACTATCGTCAAATCCATTGTCACGGATCATCGCGGATTTATTAGAGTCAAACCGGCTGATCCACACGGCACCATCTTCGTTCTGGAACTGCCGACCTGATATATTTTCCCTTATGCTTGCCTGACACTTATAATATCGTTTAATATAATACCGTATTTCAAAAAATTACTTTCTATAGTGAACAGTAACAAGCGGGATTCATATGATTTCATACAATGAAAAGAATGCCAAAAATAAGCTCCCATCCCGAATAATGGTCGTTGAAGACGAAGCTATCGTTTCTCTGGACATACAGGGACGACTCAAAAGTCTTGGATACGATGTTGCTGGAATAGCCACGTCCGGAGAACAGGCCTTAAAACTTATTGAGGAAACTTCCCCGGACCTGATTCTCATGGATATCATGCTTGAAGGGGACATGGACGGCATAGACACCGCTGCAAAAATCAAGAAATACCACAGCATTCCAATTATTTACCTCACTGCTTATGCAGACAACGACACTCTGAAACGCGCCAAAATAACTGAACCGTTCGGGTACATAATCAAACCTTTTGAGGATCGGGAACTCAACCTGACTATTGAAATGGCGCTCTATAAACACCATGCAGAAAGCACCCTCAATGATAATCGCCGCTGGCTGAAAACAACTTTCGACAGTATTGATGATGCAGTCATCACCACGGATCACCGTGGACGGATCAAATCAATGAATAAAGCCGCTTGTTTACTAATGGAAAGTGACATTGATAATATGTTCGGACGAGATTTTCAGGAAGCTGTAGATATTTTTGAAAGCGCTACAATGGAGTCCATCAAAATATTTTCGCAAAATGATTCAGTTCTCGGCGATGTAGTCCTTAAAAGTCCACAAGGAACTATCCCGGTATCAGTCAATATCTCAGGAATCTCAGAAAAAAATGATGTTGTGGGTAAGGTAGTGGTTCTACGGGATATTTCCGAACTTAAAAAAAGTGAAGACGCACTTAAAAAAAGCCTCAGTCAGCTAAGACGCACTTTTGATGAGACGGTTGTCTCCCTGACAGCCATGTCTGAGAAACGAGACCCTTATACTTCAGGCCACCAGCAACGCGTAGCAGAACTGGCCTGTCGCATAGCTGTAAAAATGCGGCTCTCAGCAGAAGAAATCAACTGCATCAGGATTGCAGGGATCCTGCACGATGTCGGGAAAATATCTATCCCGGCAGAGATTCTTTCCAAACCGACCAGACTGACTAATCTTGAAATGAACCTGATGAAGACCCATAGTGAAGCAGGCTATGAAATCCTGAAAGGAATTTCCTTTCCATGGCCCGTGGCCGATATAGTAATTCAGCACCATGAACGCATTGACGGAACCGGATACCCCAATGGACTCAGTGGAGACAATATCCTGCGTGAAGCCCGGATTATCGCTGTAGCTGACGTAGTTGAAGCCATGAGTTCCCACCGACCCTACCGTGCTGCCCTCGGTCTGCCCAGAGCCATGGCGGAAATTGCACGAGGACGCGGAACAGCGTATGATCCTGAAGCTGTAGATGCCTGCACCCAATTAATAGAAGAAGATAATTTTTCCTTTGAAACACGTACGGAAATATAGATGAGCAAAAACATACTGATTGTAGATGATGAAGACGGCATCAGATACTCCCTTCGCGGAATTCTTGAAGATGAGGGCTTTGACGTAAGCGAGGCTGAATCCGGTGAAAAGGCCCTTGAGCATCTCAATGAAGACCAGCCTGACCTTGTATTTCTGGACATCTGGCTTCCGGGCATGGATGGACTTGAGGTCCTCGACCGCATCAAAAAGGAATGGGACTGGCTGCCCGTGGTCATGATCTCCGGTCACGGAAATATTGAAACCGCTGTTTCCGCTATCAAAAAGGGTGCATTCGACTTCATCGAAAAACCTCTTTCCCTTGAAAAGGTGGTTATTACAGCTGAAAAAGCCGTGGAATTCTCACGCCTGCAATCAGAAAACAAAGCTCTGCGCACCCGCATTGCCGCTGAACAACCTGCCAGATTAACCGGACAATCCGAATCCATCGACTCCATGCGCGAGGTAATCGGTCAGGTAGCCCCCACTGATGCGTGGGTACTTATCACCGGAGAAAACGGAACCGGTAAAGAAATCGTAGCCCGCTCAATCCACTCCCAAAGCCAAAGGGCGGATAAACCCCTTGTGGCGGTAAACTGTGCAGCCATTCCTGAAGAATTGATTGAGTCGGAACTTTTCGGCCATGAAAAAGGAGCTTTCACCGGCGCGGAAAAAGCTCAGGAAGGTAAGTTTGAGCTGGCAGACAACGGAACTCTCTTTCTGGATGAAATCGGAGACATGAGTCTGAAAACACAGGCCAAAATACTGCGTATTCTCCAAGAACAGCGTTTTGAACGTGTCGGCGGAAGGAAGACTATCAATGTTGATGTGCGCGTTATCGCCGCGACTAACAAAGATCTGTTTCAGGAAATAAAGAACGGAAACTTTCGTGAAGACCTTTACTACAGGTTGAAAGTTTTCCCGCTGGAAGTCCCGCCCTTGCGTGACCGAAACAAAGACATCCCACTCCTGATTGATGAATTCATTACCAGCCTTAACCGTCAGCATGGATTCAAGCCATTGACCTTCACCGAACCAGCTCTCAATATTTTGACTGAATATTCATGGCCGGGAAATGTTCGTGAATTGAAAAACTTTGTTGAAAGAATGCTGATCATGTTCGGCGGCAAAGAAGTTGGGCCGGATAAGCTGCCCCCGGAAATAGCCAACGGTCCCCGCATTGAAAAGCCTGAAACTGATCAGGAACAACTTCCATTACCCCTGCCGGAAGGTGAGGTTGATTTCAAAAAAGCCCGTGCTGATTTTGAGGCCCAATTCCTAGAGGCCAAGCTCCGCGAGTACAAAGGAAATGTTTCAAAACTGGCCGAAGCAGTAGGTCTGGAAAGAAGCTCCCTTTACCGCAAGCTTAAGGCTTATGAGATTCAGGTGGATTAGCCTGCGCAGCATTTAAGGTCCTAGCCAGCGCACCGCTCCGGTATCAGTATCATAAACAGCACCCATGAGCTGGGCTTTGCCGGAACGAACCTTTTCAAGGACAGCCGGACACTGGCTCAATATCTCGCGCATTACCTGACGAACATTGGTTTCCGCCACCTTATCCGCCAGTTCTCCGCCCTTAAGAGATGGGTAAAGAACACGGGTCATTTGAATGGCAGGCTCCAGCTTCCCCATAAGCTGCACAAGGTGTCCCTTCAGCTCAACCTTATCAATAGCAGCTTTTATCAGGGTGGAGCGGGTATGGCCCATTACAACCAGCAATGGGGTTTCAAGGGCCAGCATTGAATATTCCACTGAAGCCAGCGTATCCGAACCAGCCACATTGCCTGCAAGACGAACTGTGAAAAGATCACCTAGGCCACGGTCAAAAATCAAAACCGGATCAACTCGCGAATCAGAGGAAGTGACCACTGTGGCAAAAGGATTTTGCCCCCTTAAAGCCAGAACTTTGCGCTGGTGAGAGGTCTGGTTGGGATAAACACTGCTCCCTTTAACAAATCGCAAATTCCCTTCCATGAGCAGGACCAGTGACTGATCCGCACCTCTTTGCTGCTGTTCTGCGCTCAATGCAGATGTACCATTTTCAGCAAAAGTATCGGAACAAGGGTAATTCACCAGAAATGCAGTTATCAATAATAAAAGTAATATCCTCAATTGGAGACTCCGCCGGTTGCGATTGGTTGCACTTATTAGATGGACCATACATACCACGGCCATGTTTATGCAAGGGGCGGTTTATAAATTACTTTTGATGAGACATGTAAAGTTTTTATCCCGCAGACCGATCAGATAAGCAAGACATCAATCGGGAGGGTGTCAGGAACTGCCGGAACAGGTGCAAGTTCCTTAAAACCATGTCCGGTCCTTCACCCGGGTAAGTCCTTCGCAAGAACGCCTTACCTCGCAGAACGGCCCGACATGGTTTTTATTTTTTGGAACGTGTAAGAAAAAAAACTCCACTCACACTAAATAGGGTGCTCCAGATACGAAACATAAGGAAAAGAGAAGCACCTGCAGTCACAGTGCCGCTTGAAGCCAGACGGAGCAGGGTTTCAAAGGCTGCCTCATTAACTCCCAGTCCAGCGGCTGGGGCAGGAATGATCCCGGCCAGAAAAGCCAGCGGAGCGGAAACAAAAATTTCATTAAAATCAGGCAACTGGGGGAGATTCTGAATTTGTGAAAGCAAATAAAGCGCATAAATAAGTGAAAGGTGCTGTACCATTGTCAAAGCTGCAATCTTCAAAAGAGAGGACGCTGAATTCCGATAAATAAGTATGGCCGAAACAACTTCACCCAGCTTCTCACCTAATTTCGACCCCTTGAAAAATTTCCTGTAAATAAACCCTGTTTCCATGAACTCCGGCGCAAGAAGAGGACCGCAAAGGGAAAATAAAGAAGCATAAAACAATACCGGACTCACTTCTGCGGCTAAATAATCATTGCCGGAACACCATACTATTGCGGCCAGAGCAGGAAAAAAAAGCCCTGTAAGAAGACCAAACAGACGTCCCTTTGCCAAAGACAAAAAACCAAGAAATATCCCCAACCAGAGCAAACAAAGAACTGCCATAACCGGTGTTGCCAGATGCCGTAATTCAAGCGAATTCTCAACCAGCGACCAATTTAGGGCCAGCCCCATACCACCAAGTAAAAACAATCCCATGATCCCAACAATGCGGTCCACTATAATGGCGGCACCAACCTTGGTGCCCTCTCCGGTAATGCGGGTGGTATAAAAATAACGGGCCACATCACCGCTGGCTGATCCCAAAACACATTGGGTAAAAAAATACATGACCGCTGAAATTCTAAAACTATCCCACAGAGAAATGGAAAGCCCCGCCCCCTTCAGCAACTCAACATAACGAGGCGCTGAAAGGGCCATCCCTGCCGCAATCACCAAACAACTCATAATCAAGGTCGGTATCTGAGCTGCTTCCACCAATAAGTATTCCGGGCGAATGCCTCCTGACTTAACCAGCCAGAAAAGAAGTCCCCCGGCGAGGAGGACTTTTAATACATTACCAACAAGAGCCTTGCGGCGGCTTGCAGCGGGTTCAGGATAATTCAATTCTACTCCGTGTCGTCTTCCAATTTAGTACAATCAAGCCGCATTTCCACAAGGTCCTCTTCGTAATTTTCACGAATCTCAAATCCGAACTTTCGAGAAAGTCCCTGCATGGCTTTGTTTTCGAAAAGAGTCTGGCCCACCAGCCAGTGGGTACCGCGTTCTTTTGTATAGCGTATAATTTTATGAAAAAGCATGGACCCCAGACCGGTTCCTTTAAGATCGGACCGAATCAAAATGGCAAACTCAGCCTCGGAATTATCCGGCTTAGTGGATGTGCGCACCACACCGAGAGTTTCAGGAATTCCGGACTCGCCCACAGCTGTGGCTATAAATGCCATCTCGCGGTCATAGTTGATCTGGGTAAAGCGGGACATGTCTTTGTGATCAAAATCCCTGCGCACCACGCCAAAAAACCGCATACGCATATCCTCATCCGAAACCTGTTCCAAAAACTTATAATGAGCCGGTTCATCTTCAGGTCTAATAGGCCGCAGGGTTACCTGCCTGCTGTCCCGAAGAACAACACACTCTTCCAATTCACGGGGATATGGACGGATAGCCAACTGCGGGCAGTCCTCACGGCATTCAGCCACCAGAATCTTGGCTCCAAGGGCCAACACTCCGGTATCATCCCCGTAGAGAGGGTTGATATCCAGATGGACTATCTGTGGGATATCAATAAAGAGCTGCGAAACCTGTATCAAGGTCAGACAAAGGTCGTCAATGTCCGCGGGAGGCTGTGTGGGAGTACCTGAAAGCAGCCGGGAGATACGGGTCCTGCTGATCAGTTCCCGGGCAAGGGTCATATTCAATGGCACCATGGCTACAGCCTGATCACGGACAACTTCACGGGTCATACCCCCATGACCGAAATGTATGATCGGACCGAAGGTGGAATCAGCGGACGCAGAAATGAATAGTTCATGGGACCCAAGCCTGCGACCCATTTTCTGAACAGTGAACCCTTCGATATATGCATCAGGACGCTGGCGGTTGACACGGGTGAGCATGGTTGCCGCCGCTTCCCAGACCTTTTCCGTGCTTTCAAGGTCAAGGACAACACCCCCTACATCATAGGGCTGGTTAATCTGCGGAGAACGAATTTTAAGAGCTACCGGACAGCCAATCTCATCTGCGGCAATAACGGCTTCCCGGGCGGACAGTGCCACCTTTGTTTCCACAACAGGCAGACCATAGGCCGCAAGAACCCTGCGAGCCTCCGGTTCATTAAGCTCCTGCCGTCCTTCGGAAAGAGCCTTGCGCACAGTCTCTCGGGCAGTGGTCGTGTCCGGGAAAAAGTCAGTAGGCAAAGAATCCGGAGTTTCGGTCAGTAACTCCTGGTTCCGCTGATACTCGGCCATGTACATAAACGCACGCACAGCCTGATCTGCACTCTCATAAGTAGGAATGCCGTGAACAGAAAAAATTTTACGCGACTTGCGGGACATATCCGAGCCCAGCCATGATGTCAGCACCATACGCCGGACCCTCTTAAGGCCCTTGGCAAGAATTTCAGCAACTTCAGCGCTGGAAATTCCGGCAAAAGGAACATGGACCACCAGCACAGCGTCCACTTCCTTATCTTTAATCAACACCTTGAGTGCATCGAGATATTTCTGACCGGGGGTATCAAATTTGATAGTCACCGGGTTGCCTCCGCTCCACTCTCCGTCAAATACGGTATTCAGCTTTTCAACCGTATCATCGGAAAGCTTTGCAAGCTTACCCCCTCGACGGATCAATCCGTCCGCTGCAGCGAGTCCCGCGCTGGTTCCGTTGACGATAATTGCCAAACGGTCTCCGCGCACAGGCTGACGCAAACTGGCAAGGGTCTGCGCTGCGTCGAACATGCCGTCAATGGTCTGCACCCGAAGCATCCCGGCCCTGCGGAAGGCCACATCATAAACTTCATCGGCCCGGGCAATCATGGCATTTTCCAGGCGGGCCAGTTCCTGCGTTACGTGCTGCAAAGCCTGCCCCGGACGGATAGCCAAAACAGGTTTATTACGCGAAGCCGCACGAGCCGCGGACATAAAATCACGGGCATCATGAATAGATTCAATATAAAGCAGGATGGAACGGGTCTGGGCATCAGAACCGAGATAGTCAAGAACATCACCAAAAGTTAAATCAATACGGCTTCCCAGCGAAACCACATGGGAAAAACCGATATCATTTGTTGCCGCCCAGTCCAGAACAGTAGGGATAAAACTGTCCGACTGGGAAACAAAGGCTATTTTGCCCGCCTTGGCAGGTAGGGGAGCAAGGCTGGCATTGAGATTCATGGCCGGAACAATAAAGCCAAGACTTTTGGGACCGAGAATTCTCATTTGTGGAGAATTGGCCGCCCTGAGCAGCTCGGCCCGCAGCCTGACCCGTTCATTCTCGGGAATGGCACTAAACCCCGGACCGATCAAAGCGCAAGCCTTAACCCCGATGTTGCGAAGCCTTTCCAGCAGAGGCGGACATTCTTCAAGTGGAAGGCAGATAATCGCAAGGTCCGGGACCTTGGGCAGTTCAGACACATCCTTATAGGTCAAAACTCCGGAAATGGCTTCGGCATCGGTACTCACCGGCATCACCGGACCGAGAAAACCTCCGCCCATAAGGTTGCGCATGAGAATATTTCCCGCATTTGCAGGGTCATTGGTTGCACCGATTACGGCTACTGATCCGGGCTGAAATAGATATTCCAGATTGATAACACTCATGAAAGCCTCTTGTTTGGGTTCCGCTGCTTATCCTTCCACAACCTTCTACATACCCGTTGATCAAGCTGCATATCAAGCATAAAGCGTTCAACACAGCCCTAAATATTCCATTTCCGCCGATGGTTATCGGTCCGCAACCCTGTTCAACCCGGCTGAAACAGCGTATATGATAACTTGAAGTGTACACAAACCAGCATAAAATTTCATGAGTCGGAGCCGGAAATATGAGTGAGAACAGCATTGAAACCCTGATGAACGAAGAGAGGACCTTTGATCCTCCAGAGGAAATGCTGGAGAATTCCAATATAACTGCACAGCAATACGAAGAAGCCTGCCGTATTGCAGATGAGGATCCCGAAAAATTCTGGGCTGAGAGAGCGCGGGAATTGTTACTTTGGAAACGGGATTTCAAAACCGCCCTTGAGTCTGATCCTGAAAAAAATGAGTACAAATGGTTTGCCGGAGGCAGGCTGAACGCCTCTGAAAACTGTCTCGACCGCCATCTGGAAAACGGCAAACGCAACAAGGCCGCCTTGATCTGGCAAGGTGAACCGGAAGATGAAGTCCGGGTCTTCACATACCACATGCTTCACCGCAAGGTCTGCCGCTTCGCTAATGTGCTCAAAAAAATGGGTGTATCCAAGGGTGACCGGGTAGCTATCTATCTGCCAATGGTTCCCGAACTCGTTATCTCCATGCTGGCCTGCGCGCGTATCGGTGCAGTGCATTCAGTAATTTTCGCCGGATTTTCCGCAGTCAGCCTGCAAAGCCGAATAATTGACTGCGATGCAAAAATACTCATTGCCGCGGATGGTGTGCTCCGCGGGGGTAAAACCATTCCCCTGAAGCGTAATGTGGATGAAGCTCTTTTCGAATGCCCTTCAGTTGAACAGGTCATCATGGTCAAACGCACCGGGGATGAAATAGATTTCATCGAGGGCCGCGACACATGGTGGCAGGATGAAATGGCAGCACCGGACATTGAGGACTACTGCAAGCCGGAATCCATGCGTTCCACAGACCCGATGTTCATTCTGCACACCTCCGGTTCCACGGGGAAACCCAAAGGCATAGTGCACAGTACCGGCGGTTATATGACCATCACCGCCCACACCAGCCAATGGGTATTTGACCTGAAAGACGATGACGTACACTGGTGCACTGCCGATATCGGCTGGATCACCGGACACAGCTACACTGTATACGGACCGTTGGCCCTTGGAGCGACCACCCTGCTCTTCGAAGGTGTCCCGACCTATCCCCGTCCAGACCGCTATTGGGAGATCATCAACCGTTACGGGGTAAACATCTTCTATACCACCCCCACGGCTATCCGCTCCCTTAGGCGCGAAGGTTCGCAGTGGACCGAAAAGTACGACCTTTCCACCCTGCGCATCCTCGGCTCCGTGGGCGAACCTATCAACCCGGAAGTCTGGATCTGGTTCCATGAACATATAGGCAAGGGCAAACTGCCCCTGCTGGACACATGGTGGCAGACAGAAACCGGCGGCATCCTTATTTCACCGCTGCCCTATGTGGGTAAACTCAAGCCCGGATCAACCGGACATGCTCTACCCGGAATCAAGACAGCCATCGTGCGCAGTGACGGCAGTGAAGCCTCTGCAAATGAAGGCGGACACCTGCTGATAACAGAACCGTGGCCCGGCATGCTCTGCACCATCCACAATGATGACGCTCGTTACCGTAGGACATACTTTGAACGTTTTCCGGGCAGCTATGAGACAGGGGACGGAGCGAGGATTGATGAAGACGGATTCCACTGGATTATGGGCCGCCTTGATGACGTGATCAATGTTTCCGGCCATCGGCTGGGAACCACTGAAATTGAATCCGCACTTATCGCTCACCCGGACGTAACTGAAGCCGCAGTTGTAGGTATTCCCCATGATGTCAAAGGACAATCGGTATACGCATACGTTACCCTGCGCAGCGGTCTGGATCAGGATGACGAAACACGCACAGCCTTATGTAATTGGATAAGTGAAAAAATCAGCCCCATTGCTGTACCTGAAGCCATCCAATTCTCCGAAGGCCTGCCCAAGACCCGCTCCGGTAAAATCATGCGCCGCATTCTACGCAGTATTGCGGTAGGTGGAACCGAATTCGGTGATACTTCGACTCTCTCCGATGCTTCCGTAATCAATGACCTTATTGAAGGACAGAAAGTCCTTTTCGAGTAAATTATGAAAAATGGCCAACAATTAACTCACTGTCAGGAACTCATCCGCAAATGCAATATCCTTGTTCTGGCAACTTCAGGTAGCGATGGTATTCACACTTCGCTCATGGCTTATGCCAGCTCTGCAGATTGCAGTGAGATATACATGGTCAGCAGCAGGAAAAGCCGCAAATGGCAAAACCTGTCCCAAAATGCTCAGGTCAGCTTGCTTATCGATGACCGGGATGGAAAACTATCCGACAGGCGCCATGAAATAAAGGCTCTCACCGTCAAAGGTACTTTTGTCCCGGTTACTAATGACGCTGAAATCAAAACCATTAAGTCTGCAATTGCCGGAACTGCTCCGGCAATCGCAGACGCTTTTTTCGGCCCTGAAAATTCAATTATCCGCATCAAAGCTGATTCCTTTCAACTCCTGAGTGGTCCGCAGGATTCCTTTTACATCGATCTCAACTAAGAAACAGTTCCTCCCGGATAGTAAATAAATTTACCACATCATATTACTATGCTATATTCATAACAGGAGAATCAGAATCCCAGTATTGTGGCCGAGGGAGGATAATGTTCAAATCCATGAAGGCAATCCTGCTTTTATTTGCAGCCGGACTGGTCATATCGACTACAGCCGGATTGACTTACTTTGCCCAGCGCACGGTAACCGAGTCTGTCATGGAATCCGAATTCGCCCATGCTCAAGCTATCGTGGACGCTGTCTACCAAGAAGTAAATAATCAATATCAAAGCATTGTTTTTTCAGAAAAATATGCCATTGCCTCCCGCAAGGAACAATTACAGAACATTGTGGGCATATCCATCGACCTGATTCACTTGAACTACAATAAGTATAAGCAGGGGCTCATATCTGAAGCAGAAGCCAAGAGACTGAGCATCGAACAATTGAAGAACATGCGTTACGATGACGGCACCGGATATATATGGATTAACGACACCACTACTCCCATCCCTCTAATGATCATGCATGCGACAATGCCCGATCTGGACGGAAAGATTCTGGATGATCCCCGATTCAAAGGAGTCAGAGCAAGCAACGAGAACCTCTTTGTAACCTTCCGCGAAATCGGCACGCAATTCGGGTCTGGTTTCGTAGAATACCTTTGGCCCAAGCCCACAAAAAATGGGTTTAGTAAAGAACAGCCGAAACTTTCTTATGTGGAACTATTCAAGGAATGGGGCTGGATTGTCGGTTCCGGTGTCTACATTGATGACATTGAAGAAGAAGTAAACGTCCGAATTAAAGCTGTTCTTCAGGAGCTTCGGGAAAGCTTCAAGAAGACCAAAATCGGCAAGCATGGCTACATATTTCTATTCTCCGGTAAACCGGAACTGGTTATCCACCCTGTTTACGAATCAATCCCCATAGCTGAACTCTTAAACCCCGAAACAGGAAACCCACTCTTTCTAGAGCTCAAGAATGCTGCTCACGTTGACGGTATAATGGAATATTTATGGGATAAACCTCCGCGCAACAAAGGAGAGTTTACTTTCCGTAAACGTGCTTTTATTAAGTATTTCGAACCATTGGATTGGTATATATGTTCGACCGCCTATATGGATGATCTGGAAAAGCCGGGCCTTATCCTCAGAAAGGAAATAATCATGCTTTCCATAGGCGTGCTCGCGCTGGCTCTTTTCTTCGCCGCCATACTCTCCAGCAAAATAGCCCAACCGCTCATGAAACTCACCGCCGCTGCCCGTGCTATCCGCGAGGGAGGGGTCTCCGCTTCTGAAATACCTCAGGAAGGTCCCAGAGAAATTCGGGATTTAGGTACAGTAATCAGTCAAATGCTGGCATCCATAAAATCAGGAATTGAGGAGAAAGAACATCTCCTGACTGCTCTTGAAGACGGGAACAGCCAACTTTCAGCCAGCAACCGCCAGCTGGAAATTAAGATAAAAGAACACGCCCGTGTACAACAGGAACTGATCAAACTGCGCAACCACCAAAAGAATATTATTGATTCCATGCCCTCCATACTTGTGGGCGTAGACAAGGCTGGAGCGATTACCCTCTGGAACAAAGGAGCAACCGCCTCCAGTGGCAAGGAATTCGAAGAGGTTTCCGGCAGGCTGCTTTCTGATGTATTTCCCCAGTTGGATAAAGAGATAAAGAAGGTAAGACAGCTAATTATCGATGGTAAAACAGAACAGAAAATACGTATCCCACGTGTGGTTAACGATGAAACACGATATGAAAACATCACGATCTATCCGCTGATCAGTGACGGTTATGACGGTGCAGTAATCCGCCTTGATGATGTTACTGACAATGTCCGCATTGAAGAAATGATGATCCAGACTGAAAAAATGATGTCCGTGGGCGGGCTGGCTGCAGGCATGGCACATGAAATCAACAACCCCTTAGGGGGAATACTGCAAGGAACCCAGAACATAGAACGCAGGCTGCGCCCCGGTATGGCCAAAAATGAACAGGTCGCCCGCAAGCTGGATATTTCCCTAGAAACGGTCAACGACTATCTTGAAGAACGCGGCATACTAAAAATACTTTCCGGCGTAAGGCAATCCGCAACCCGGGCAGCCGGAATCATCTCCAACATGCTCAACTTCAGCCGCAAGACTGATGTCCACCGCACCACATGCAAGCTAAATGAGCTGGCAGACAGTGCCGTTGCCCTTGCGGAACAGGATTATGACCTTAAGAAGAAATATGACTTCAGGAAAATTAATGTCATTAAAAATTATCAGGAAAACCTGCCATTTGTAATTTGCTCGACTACTGAAATAGAGCAGGTCATGCTAAATCTTCTAGGCAATGCCGCCCACGCCATGCAGGAATACAATTGCGAAAACCCTAAAATTGAAATCAAAATATGGCAGGAAGGGGATTACGTGGCTGTATCTGTTTCCGATAACGGCCCGGGCATGGACGCAAATATCCGCAAAAGGGTCTTCGAACCTTTCTTCACAACCAAGCCCAAAGGGGTAGGTACAGGTCTTGGGCTTTCAGTTTCCTATTTTATTATCACTGAAAACCACAGCGGCAGCTTCAGTATTGAATCAACTCCAGGCAGCGGATCAAAATTCACCTTCAAGCTGCCTATCTCCTCCCCGCGCTGATGCAGGATTGAAATCAACAGCAACGGTTGTTCCTTCCCGGCCGGACTCCATGCTGATGGAACCGCCGTGTACCTTGGCGATCAGGCTTGCAGAATAAGTTCCCAACCCGGTTCCACCACTCTTTCCCGCAGTGGAATACTTTTCGAAAAAAATATCTCTAACAGCGGCCGGAACTTCCCCGAAATTATGAATGGATATGCGTGGAAATTCCCCGCTACTGAGCTTTACGGTTATCGATTGCCCGTTCGGGCTGGCTTCAATAGCATTCTTAAGTAAATTGCAAAGCATGGAGAAAAGCAACAGTTCTTCACCACGAACAAAGAAAGAAGCATTTTCCTCAACTTCGCTATCATCAATGAACACCAGAAACTCAGAATCACGACTCTTAAGCATATCCTGAAGATCAATTGCAATGCGCTTTATCAATGGCAGCACATCAACCTTTTCCGGATCCAGAATATAAGAATCCGTCTCCATGCGGTAAATATCATAAGACCTGTTGACTAATCCAAGCATGCGGTATCCGGCATCCTGAATATTCTTGATCAGCTCGATCTTTTCAGGATCACTTTCATCAGCAATCAGCAGGTGCGGAATATTAATCACCGCATTGAGCGGGGTCTTCAAATCATGTCTGGTGATGCGCTCGACATCAACACGAAGTAATTCGCCCCTCTCATGGTTAATAACATCGATAATAGTCGAGGCCACGGAACTACAGAAATACTCAAGAAAATCCGTACCCATCTCAGGATGAAAACGATCTTCCGAAGGATCATGGATGGAGAATAAACCGATCAGTTTCCCGGGGTTGTACTTATCAATCATCCCGAAGGCGAAACAGGAACCACCCATCTCCGGACCTACTTCCGGGTCCCCGAAAAAAACATCCGGACGCATCATCCGTGAAATAGGACCGAGAAAAACACGGTTGGGACCATTATTCAAGGTTGCATCAATATAGCGCATGCAACCCTTGAGATAAAAAGTCGGGATTTCCGGGCAGGGCATCCCCTTACACAACTCCCGATCCAGAACCACAGCAATACGGCCCAGACCAAGCTCCTGCGCTACCCCGGTCAGCATGTCAGAAAGGCCGGAAAGTGATTTAAGACCGTTCACATACTGAAGGGCCCTGCCGAACTTGGCAAAAAGCTGAAAATCAGAATTATGGACGCTGTAGGCTTCTTTAAGTTTCCCTTCAAGAGACTTGATTCGTTCATCTTTTTTAGAGATATCATGACGAGCGCCAAGAACTTCATCTTCCTGTGAAAGAAAACCGTCACGGGCATAGGCATAATTTTCATACAGATTCTGGGCAATGAAATCAGCCTGTTCCCCGTTCTCTTCTTTGATGAGCCGCTTTAGAAGGTCCAGCTGTTCTCCGAATTTCTTCAATGTAGGCAGATTGTCCATGCAGATCCCTATGCTTGTTTTTATTGTTTTGCCCTTATATCAATTCAATGCACAGAATGCCAGCAGTCCGGCCAGTTCGCAAAGTACCACCGCCGCCCCGAGAAAATCTCCATTAGCTCCGTTGACCCGTTTCGCCAACCTGAACAAAAACAAAATCGCGCCGCCGCAAAAAACATAAGCCAGAAGTTGCACCATCGGACTGACCGCAAACATTCCAACAAGGACTGTAGTTAAAGCCCCTATTCCAATGGAAAGTCCATCTGCACCGCGCATAGATAAGCTGCCTTGTCCCGGCCTTGCCAGCGGTTTGCCGACTATACTCATCAGCGCATTACCAAGCCTGCCGAGCACGAAAATCCAGATTACCGTCCCATAAGTCCCGGCTTCATAAACATAGAAAAAGCAAACCGCCTGCCCCACCACAGCCAGCACCGAAGCCAAAACTCCGAACACACCGGAGCAGCTATCCTTAATAATTTTCCAAAACCTTTCCGGGTCGGGATAAGGACCGGCCCCGTCTGCAATGTCCGCAAAGCCGTCAAAATGAAGCCCACGGGTCAGGTAAACAGATGCCGCCACAGTCAGCCAACTCTGAATCCAGAACTTGCCCGCAAACAGCCCCAACCAGAACGGAAGCACAATAACCGCACCCAGCACCAACCCGCTAAGGGGCATCCACTTCACAGTACGCCCTATATCATCAGCTTCAATCTCCATGACCGGACCGATACGGGTCATGAAACCGAGGGTAATTAAAAAATCTCTTACTAATCCCGGTCGCACTGGGCACTCCATTTCAAAGTCAAAACATCCCCCGGCTCAAGGCCGAGCATTTCCGAGGCTGCTCCGCGATTCAGGGCCAGCTCGTAATAGCCTTGGCTTCCGGCTAAAAGGCCGGTGGCCCCTGTTTCAAGCTCTGCGTAGCAGCAGACCCGCTTAACGCAGCCGTCATCATTGCCGGAGAGTAGCTGCTCTTCGGGGATGCACATGCGCTCTGGCAGGGTCTGGGTATCAGGAATGTTCAAAACAAGATTGCCGAAACGGTCTTTGTGCAGGATGGTTGCATTTACTCCATCCGCAATCCAGACAGGCTTGTTGATTCCGGTACGTACAATTTCACGCAGGGGAAGCTTGGGGCCGAGGGATTCCAGAGAGGTTCCGGTTGCAATGGATGCAGCCAGCGGCGCAAAGATATCACGGCCATGAAAGGTTGCAGAACTGTGAATCTTGGAAGCGGATTCGCTGAGATCGGTAACAATCATTGTTCCGGGAAAACGGGCTTCCGCCAATTCAAGGACTCCGTTGTCCGGAGCAAGCACAATCTGCCCTCCGAACTCTGCGGCGATGATCCGGCGGGCACTGCCAACGCCAGGGTCGATTACAGTGATGAAAACCGTATCCTTTGGAAAATGTTCCATCGCCCCGGAAAGGAAAAATGCGCCCTGCGAAATACAAAACGGTTCAACCCCGTGGCTGACATCTATTATCCGCGAGTCGGGTGCCAGATCAGCCAGCACCCCTTTCATCTGGCCCACATAAGGATCATCGAGTCCGAAATCAGTCAGAAGCGCAATTGTTCTGCTCATAGCTACCTCGGCACGGAAAAACCTTTTCCGAGTACGCTGAAAGTTGATTCGATTATGACAAAGGCTGCCGGATCAATGGTGAAAACCGTTGCTTCAAGACGCTTGATCCTGAAGGAATCGACCACGGTCAGAATAACTGTCTTTTCCTGCCGGGTATAGCCGCCCTTGGCATTAAGCAGGGTAGTTCCACGTCCCGTTTTAGCCATGATTGCCCCGGCAACATCTTCGGGATAAGTGGTGATGATCAGAGCCAGTTTTCGCTGGTTGAACAAACGCTGCACTCCATCAATTGCGGCTGAAGCAACGTATATCATTGCCAGCGAATAAAGAACATCATTGAGATTGAGCCAGATCGTACCGACTCCGAGCACGATGGCATTAAAAGCCATGGAAAACTGTCCAACCTTTATACCCAGCTTTTCGCGGGCGAGAATCTGCAAAATTCCAATCCCGCCGCTACAACCGAGCGAACGCAGCGAAATCCCGGAACCTATGCCCAGCACAACGCCCCCGGCAAGTACAGCCAGCCATTTATCGGTAAATGTAATTGTCCACGGCACAAGCTCAATAAAAGCACTAAGAGAGATAAGTCCGTACAGACTGTAAAAAAAGAATCTTCTGCTGATGCAAAACCAGCCGACCATGAAGACCGGAATATTGAGCAGAAAAATCCAAAGCCCGGAGCTGAGCTGGGGAAAAATATAATAAAACAGCAGCCCCAACCCGGAAATTCCGCTGGGCAGGAAAGCATTGGGGATAATCATCGCTTTAATGGCTAAAGCACCGATAAAACCCCCGACAGTCAACAAAAAAAGGTTCCACGGAATGGTGTAACTGATTTTCTGAAAACGGTTTATGACTGTATCAAATTCAGTATCCAATTTATATTCTCCTTTGTATGCGGCCATATTTTGCTGTATTAGGGAAAAAGGCAATGTAGATTCGTTTTTTCACAAACTCATCTGAAAGCAGACGGCTAAGAAATTGCCAGATGCTAGACGCAAGGAAAGGGATGGAACGAAGCGTATTCTGCTATACGTGAATTTCAGCCTTTTTCGCAGCAACGACGCAGATGGTGCTTTATCAGCCGTCTGAATTTTTTCAGCCCCCCAACACAGCACTTGGAAGCCGCACCGAAAGATGATAAGCGAAGCATGCCTACATAACAGATAAACAGTCTGCCGGATCCTGCAGGACTGCCATCATAATTTATTAAGGAGATTTTTGATCCACCATGAAAGCGAAACAACACCTTGAAAACGTACTCGGTTCCATTCTTGAAGCCAAGGGCTGGGAATGGCCGGAGAAGGCCGTTATCGAGCCTCCCAAAGACAAAAAATTCGGCGATATGTCCGCAAACATCGCCATGATGCTCTCCAAGCAGGCCAAAATGAATCCCCGCGCTATCGCGGAAACCATTCAGTCCGAGCTGGACGGAGACAAATACATCGAGAAAGTTGATATTGCCGGACCGGGCTTCCTCAACTTCACTTTTTCCAATTCCTTCTGGCAGGATCTCATTCCCGAAGTTCTGACCAAAGGCGAGGACTACGGCCGCAGCGAAATCGGCAAGGACACCAAAATTCAGGTGGAATACGTTTCCGCCAACCCCACCGGACCGCTGCATATCGGTCACGGTCGCGGTGCCGCCCTCGGTGACTGCCTTGTGCGCATCCTCGAATTCACCGGTTATGACGTGGAAGCAGAATACTACGTCAACGATGCCGGTCGTCAGATGCTCATCCTCGGCACCTCTATCTGGGTCCGCCTGCAGCAGTCTCAAGGCCGCGACATTGCTGATCCCGAAGATTTTTACAAAGGTGAATACATCAAGGACCTCGCCGCCGAAGTACTGGAACGCAATCCCGGTATCCTCGACATGAGTGATGACGAAGCCATCGCTATATGCCGCGAATACGGTAAGGATGAAATCCTTGAAGGCATCAAGAAAGACCTCGCGGCCTTTGATGTACGCCACGATGTATGGTTCTCCGAAAAAAGCCTCGTAACCGCCAACAAGGTTGAAGAAACCTTCGCCGACCTCAAGGCACGCGGCATGGCTTACGAAGAAGACGGCGCGCTCTGGTTCAAGTCCACCGAACTGGGTGACGACAAAGACCGCGTACTGCGCAAGTCCAACGGAGACCTGACCTATTTCGCTTCCGACATCGCCTACCACGATGACAAATACAAACGCGGATTCGACATTGTAGTCGACATCTGGGGCGCAGACCACCACGGTTACATCCCCCGCATGCAGGCCGCAGTGGAAGCTCTCGGCAAAAAAGGACAGCTTGATGTAATCCTCGTACAGCTGGTTAACCTGCTGCGCGGCGGTGAGCAGATTGCCATGTCCACCCGTGCCGGTAAATTTGAAACCCTCGAAGACGTGGTTAACGAAGTGGGCCGCGACGCATCCCGCTTCATGTTCCTCTCCAGAAAGAGTGACAGCCACCTCGACTTCGACCTTGAGCTGGTCAAGCAGAAGACCATGGATAACCCGGTCTACTACGTACAGTATGCCCACGCGCGTATCTGCTCCGTAATGCGCAAAGCCGCTGATCAGGGCATCGCAGTTCCCGCAATTGATGCAGCACCGCTCTCCGCCCTGACCAATGCGGAAGAACTGAACCTCATGAAGCTCATGGACCAGTTCGCGGACGTAGCTGAAAACGCAGGTAAAAACATGAGCCCGCACGTAATCAGCTACTACCTGCGCGATCTCGCCAGCGCCCTGCACAGGTTCTACAGCATGCACCACATCCTTTCTGCTGACGAAGATGTTATCGCTGCAAGACTGGTTCTGCTTCAGGCAGTTGCAAGAACACTTGCCAACGGCCTGAGCCTGCTTGGTGTTTCTGCTCCCGAAAGCATGTAATAATAAACCGGAGTTCCAAATGGCTGCACCCAGAAAAAAGAAGACTGCTCCCACTCAGGAAAAGACATTTACCTTTACCTTCACCATGCCCGAAGTAATCGGGCTGTGTGCCGGGGCTGTTGCGGCCTTGTGCGCCTTCTTTGTGCTGGGGATCCTGCTGGGCCGGGGCTATCAACCTGAAAAGGATGTACCCGAAATAGCCATGATGCTGCCCAGCCAGAACAACGCTTCCGGAGAAGTAAAAGGTGGAGTACTCAAGCCCGAAGAGCTGGATTACATAGACCAGCTCAAGAAAAAGCCTGAGCCTGCTGCAAGACCGGAAGAACCGAAAAAGGAAGTAGCCAAGGCCGAAAAGAAGGCCGCGCCGGTAAAAAAGGCTGAACCTGCAAAAACAGAACAGCCTGCACCAAAAGCAGAAGTTCAGGTGGCGGCAAAGGCTGCTGAAGTGAAGCAAGCCGAGCCGGAACCTGCGGTAGAAATCGATAATCCCGTTGAAGTGGACGAACCGCAGTACAGCTATATATATCAGGCTGCATCCTTCGGTGATAACGCACGGGCAGAGGGCTTTGCCAACAAGCTCGTCTCCAGCGGCCTCGACTCTTATGTAGAGTCCGGCAAAAGCGGCACCCGCACATGGTACCGTGTTTTTGTCCGTCATACCGGAACGCCGGATTCCACCACTGCAATGAAGAAAGTGCTCGCCAAGTACGGTATCAAGAAGCCGCTGCTTAAGAGCAAAAAAGCGATTTAAATAGAAACCCCGGAAGTTTTAACTTTCGGGGTTCTTTTTTGTGACCACACCAAAACCAAAGGAACACTCAATGAATGAAATACTCCTCGCTCTGCTTATAGGTTGTGTAGCCGGAATTATTGATATTACACCGATGATTAAGCAACGGCTTGGTGTATTTGCAATCGGTTCCGCATTCACACAATGGCTGGTTCTGGGATTATTAATACCAAATACAACCCTCTTCGGATTATCCGGCTGGGCCAACGGAATGACCATTGCCGTCCTAACAACCCTGCCCATCATCATTCTTGTTGCAGAAACAGACAAGAAAGCAGTTCCGATCATCATCTCAATGTCGGCTATTCTCGGCAGCGCAGTGGGAGCAGCGGGTAATTATTTCGGGCTGTAAGGATTTTTTTTTCGCAAGAACGGCCACACACCCCGCACAGTAACAGACAGAATAACGACCAGACCGCCGATTATAGCCCATTTTCCGGGAATTTCACCGTAGCCGACCGCTACCAGAATCGGGTTGAAGATCGGCTCAAGAGTCATAATCAAAATTGCTTCCAGTGCACCAAGACGTTTGATAGCCCATGTGTATAGGGCGAGGGATATCCCCTGCTGAAAAATTCCTAGATAGATAAGCCCTATCCAGCTTCCGGCTGAAGGCATAGCGCTGAACATGAAAGGCAATCCGCAACACGCTGTTAGCAGATGCCCCATGATCACGGATTCAACCGGGGAGGCAGATTTCTGGGCTCTCATGCAAAGAGTGAATATGGCGTAGGAAATACCTGTGACTACGGCGATGATGTTACCCCAAAGTCCACTAGGCGAAAGCTTATCAAGGAAGAACAAAACCATACCACCCACGGTTACAGCAATGAAAATCCAATCGCTACGACTGGTTTTCTCCTTAAGGAACCACGGCGCAAGCAATGCAACATAGACCGGGGCAGTGTAGGCCAGCAGAATGGCATTGGCGGAGGTGGTCAGTTTGGTGGCGGCAACGTTGGTGATCAGCAGTCCGGCATAACCTGCGGCCGCTCCCAACTGCACAAGTGAAAATCCGAATTTTAAACGGCCCCGGAAGAGAATCACAAGAGTCAAAGCAGCCAGAGCACTGCGCATCCCGGTAATTGCCATAGGATTCCAGTCCACCAGCTTGATAGCCAGCCCGCCGGAACTCCAGATCAGGGCCGTGGCAGCCATGAGAAACACTGCTTTGGATTTTTCGTTCAAACCGGACCTCCCCCTAAGTTTGCACGAAATCTACCCTTTCTCTATTCGCATTGTCACCAATATAATGACGCAAAACAAAAAACAGCGACCTCATAAATACACAGCCGTCGAATACAGTACAGTTTTAATTACAAAGCGACGAAACCTAAGAATAAAGTTTGGGATTCTTAAACCCTTTTCAAAGGGTTTAAGCCGCCGGAGGCAAATTATTTCCATCAAAATGCGCGATAGCACATTAACTAACTGCCTGCATAAGAGGCAGGGAGAAAACAAAGGCTGTGCCTTGTCTATGACCTTCCGGAGGACATTGCACGGATATTTCACCACCGTGGTTGGAAACAATATGCCGGGAGATGGCAAGACCGAGTCCGGTAGACCCGAACTCATTGCGCCGAAATTTTTCCACAGAATAAAACCGCTCAAATATACGTGGCTGATCCGCTGCGGGAATCCCCGGCCCGGAATCAATTACAGCAAACTGCAAGCGCCCTTCTCGCACACGGTGCTCAACAATTACCGGATTCTCCTCAGGCCCATACTTAATGCCGTTCTCCAGTAAATTCCTGAATAACTGCATAAGCTGACCAGAATCTGCCATTACGGTGAAATCGCCTTTTTCAAAACTGCGCTTAAGATCGACCTTTCTTTTTTTTGCAAGCCCGGAACAGGCTTCCCATGCTTCACGCAAGGCATCGGTAGGATCAATAGGCATGAGCTCAACCTTTTCATGTCCGCTTTCAAGCCTTGAAAGATTGAGCAGGTCATCAACAATCTTGCACATGTGGTTGGCATTCTTCTCAATTGTTGCCAGAAAATTTTTCTGTATGGATTCCGGCGGAGGAGGATCGGAAAGCAGGGTCTCGGCATAGCCTTTGACGGACGTAAGGGGTGTACGCAGTTCGTGGGATACATTGGCTACGAAATCCTGACGCACTGTTTCCAACCGCTTGATCTCACTTATATCATGAAATACGGCGATTGCTCCCGGCCCCTGCCCCGGCTCTGAGGTATGCGGAGAACGGACGATATTCACATCGTAAACCCGACCGTTGGGCAAAACGATCTGCACTGTTGTGGCCTCCGGCCCTTCCGGGCCAACCACCTCCCTGCAAGCATCATAAAGATCAGGGCTGGGGATAATTTCCAGAGGGGTGCGATCCAAATCATTCTGAATACCGGGAAAAATATCCTGTAAGGCCCGGTTAACACTCAAGATACGGCAACTGCCGTCCAAAACCATAACCCCATCCCACATACCGTTGAACACAGCCTGAATCTTGTTCCTCTGTCCGGTGATAGTACTGACATGCTCATCAATACGTGCAGCCATCCAGTTGATGGAGTTGGCAAGGGGAATGAACTCCTTATCCGGGAAAGACCTGATCCTGCGCTTGTAATTACCCTGTCCCACAGCCTCGGCAGTACGGACCATGGACTCTACCGATGAACTGAGCTGCATGGTCACAAAACGGATTACCCCGTAGCAGACAAGAGCCACAATAGGCAGCGCCCAGAAAAACACCTTGAGAATCATACCCATTCTTTCTTCCGGCCCGTGCAGGGACTCCCTGATTACCAGATAACCCGCCGGAGACTCCACGCCTTGAGCGACCTTCACAGCACCCAGCATAAACTCCTTACCGTCCAAAGGGTCTTTATGCAGCTGCAATCCGGGCTGAGCACCCTCCGCGTTCCTGATCTGAGCATCATTTAATGAAATGGAATCCCCGACAGCCCAAGAAGGTTGTACGGCGTTTTTACCATCGACAGAAATATACCCGACTTCTGTTCCCAGCATGCCGGACACAGCTTCTACACGGCTCTGTACTCCGGCACCGTCACTCTTTCTATAGATCCGTCTGGCAAGCTCCATCTTTTCACGCACGCTGTTCTGTGAATCCACCATCAGATCGGCCTTCAGCAAATGATAGGCAAAGCCCAACGGCAGACTGACACAGATAGCAGCTGTCAGGCACACTGCAATAAATAGTTTGCTCTTGATTGAAAATTTCAGATCGCTGTTCATAATTGGTTTTAAAGTCAGAATGTTAAATAAATACGCTGACAACTTAACATGGAATCAACGCCTAAAAGTGACAATCAGGTAAGGATTACTTTAAGGACGCAACAAAGCCCCCCGGAAATTCCGGGAACAGATTTGTTCATTTATGCAGTTTGGTAAGGCAGCCTTAAGAATGCTTGAAACGGTAGCCTACGCCACGAACAGTCTCGATGTAGTCTGCGTATGGTCCCAGCTTCTGACGCAACCTGCGGATATGGGTATCCACTGTTCTGGAATAGCCTTCAAAATGAGTATCCCAGACAGTATCCAGCAGGTGGTCACGGGTGCGCACCTTGCCTTCGTGTTGCAGGAGTTCAGAAAACAGCTTGAACTCGGTAGCGGTCAGAGCCACAAGATCACCATCGCACTCCACGGTGTGTGCTTCGAAGTCCACTGAAAGACCCTCACGGCTCCATTTTCCGGGACGGCGCGGCTCAGGCTGTTCTGTGCTGCGGCGCAGAACGGCCTTGACTCTGAGGACAAGCTCACGGGGACTGAACGGTTTGACTATATAATCGTCCACGCCGAGCTCAAGACCTACGACACGGTCCACTTCCTCTCCCTTGGCGGTGAGCATGATCACCGGGATGTGCTGAGTGGCGACTTCCTGTTTCAGCCTGCGGCACACTTCAAGCCCGTCTATACCGGGCAGCATCAAGTCCAGAAGGATCAGGTCCGGGTTTTCTTTTCTAGCCTGATCAAGCGCTTTATGCCCGTCCATGGCGGTTACAACCTCGTAACCGGAAGAGGTAAGGTTGTACTTCAACAACTCAATAGTATCGTTATGGTCTTCAACAACCAGTATTTTCTCAACTGACACAATTTTCTCCTTTTGGTCGGACCTTACCTGTAACAATGGTACGAATTAAGACGGAGTCGTTACAACTATGTTAATTATCCGAATTCGGTTCGGTTTCTGCCTTGGTTGTGTCTTCTTTTTCATCCGCAGCTTTGAAGAAATCGTCTTCTACAGTCTGAAATCCGTCAACCGCTCCGCTTAAACTCTGAACAGTATAATTCAAACTCGCCACGGTTCGCTTGAAATCTTCAAGGTATTCGGTGGTTCCGGCAGCAGTTTCACTCAAGTCAGACATGGCATCGCTTATCTGTTCCGCACTGTCAGCCTGATCACCCATGGAACGGGAAACATCGACAAAGCGCGGTTTTAATACCCGTACCTGGTCTACAATCTGTCCAAGATCGGCACTCATCTGCTCAACTTCATCAACGCTTGAGCGTACTTCATGATTGAAAGTTTCCATCTCCATGACCCCGGAACTGACAGCGGATTGCATATCCCTGACCATGAGTTCAATATCTTCAGCAGCAATTACTGTCTGATCTGCAAGCCTGCGCATCTCGCGGGCAACTACGGAAAATCCCTGACCGAACTGTCCGGCTTTTTCCGCCTCAATAGCCGCGTTGAGTGAAAGCAGGTTTGTCTGGTCGGCAATTCTAGCGATAGTTGTTACGATATGATTGATTCTGCTGGCCTTTTCATCAATAGCCGCCAAACGTGAGGCTACACTGTCAGTTGAATTAACAAGCCTGATCAAGGACTTCTCACGCCTTTCGATATTACCCTGCAGGGTCTCGGCCATATAAGCTGATTCGCTGGCACTCTCGGCAACATCAGCCATCACTTCAACCAGGTCTTTGGAGGTTTTGCTGATCAGCCTGCTGGTAGCGGTAACTTCATTTGTGGAAGCGGCCTGCCTGTTTACTGCCGAATCAATATGCTCAGCAGTAGACCTGATCTTATTACCGGCTACTGAAACATTGTCCCCGGAAGATTGAACTTCTCCGATCAGTTCTGACAATCCCGCAATCATTGTTTCAAAAGAGCTCACCAGATTACCGATCTCATTGCCCGGACGAAGAATCCTGCCAGCAAAAAATTTACCTTCAGCCATATTTTTCATCTTGCGGATGGAAACACTGGCTCTATTGAGGTCCCCGGCAGCAATATCCTTGGCAATAGCGGTTATGCGGGAAACAGGACTAAAAATAAGATTCAATCCGAAGAGCAGAAAACCGAGGGTTACAGCAATAAACACACAGCCCATAAAAACAACTGTGCCGAGAGCCTGATTGGAAGCTGCATTCATGGCTGCCAAAGGAATGGCTGAAATCATGGCACATTCAATACGTCCCGGTTTACGGTAATAGCCCATGTCATTCTTAACCGGATATCTTGTTTTCATGGATGGGGGCGCATCCTTGGGATCACCGTGGCAAACCATACAGGAAGGCTTGTTGGACTCACCTTCAGCCACGATAAAAGACTCAATGCCATTAATATTACGAATTTCCTCGATAAACGGCCTTTTACCTTCGCGGGCCATAGCATCAAGTTCCTCAATAATCCGGGCCTCGTCAGTCGTGGCCAGATTGTCAGGATTACGGGGCTTGGTGGATGCGGTTTTAAAAGTAAGATCATGTCTGTAAAGATCAGGAATTCGCCCGAAGACTCCGTTGGCGGTAAAGGATGTGGACTGCAACTCCGGTACAAACATATCCTTAGGCAGGATTTCCGTAGCGTTAGGACGGATTACCGACCCGGTATGCTTACGCACTGCCTTCATGGTATGGAGCATGATTTCTGCCTTGGACCGGAACTGATCCATTAAGGTCTCCCGGGCATAATCTGAAACCAGCCACATTATGGATACAGTCAAGGCTATGCAGAAAACCACACATCCGGCTATGAACTGTTTGCGGATACTCATTATCAGTCCTCTTTAATTCCCGATTAATTACCAGATATATTTAGGCAAAAACAAACTCAACCATGGAAAAATCATCTTCATAAAGCTCACGGCCCTGCAGTTCCCGAGTATGAGCTATCAGCTGGTCAATTGGTTTGCCGAGCTCCCCGGCAGTCCCTTCCATGAACCCGGAAAATTCCTCGAACTCCCACATCTTGCCATCGGAAACCTTTTTAAGCTCATAAACACCGTCACTGTAGAGAAAAAACCGAGCTCCCGGTTCAACAATCACGGAATCGCTGGTGTAGGTCATATCCGGCATACCGCCCACAATCATCCCCGGAGTACGCAACTGCTTTGCCTCACCGCCCGCAATGAGTAATGCCGGAGGATGTCCGCCGCTGGAATAGGTCAGAGTCCGGTCGGATTTGCGGTAAACTCCATACCACATGGTAAAATATAGATTGTTCTGCTGATCCATCTGGAAAGAATCATTCAAAGCTTCCAAAACCTTATCCGGCTTGAGAAAATCCGTATCCGGCAGAGTTTGGGAACGAAGCACGTTCATGGCTGAAACAGAGAGCAAGGCGGAACCGACCCCGTGATCGCAGACATCAAGCAGATACATGGCAAAATGGTCATCATCCAGCCAGTGATAGCCGAAGGAATCACCACCCAATGATGCAGAAGGTATAAAACGCCAATCTGCCTGAATATCACCCTCTTTAAGCGGATCAGGAAGCAACGAGGTAACGTAGTCGGCGGCAACTGCCAACTCCTTGCGCATCTCGTCCCTGCTTTCGCGCAACTGCTCGTAAGCCTCATTCCTCTGCAAAAGGTTGATGTAACCCTTGGAGTGGTAGCGGATACGGGCCAGCAGCTCGATACGATCCGGCAGTTTGACCAGATAATCATTGGCTCCGAGAGCAAATGCTTCCGCCTTGGTGGTAGGCTCTTCTTTTGTAGAGAGTACGATGAGAGGAATATCTTTGAGCTTGGAATTTACCCTCATGAACTTGACCATAGTCATACCGTCAATCTCCGGCATGACAAGATCCTGTAAAATTACTGTCGGCTGCAATTCTTCAGCAGTGGGGATGGCCTTGGTCGGGTCACTCACAAAGTGGAAATCAATGTCATCTTCGCCCGCAAGCATACGGCGTACAGCCTCCCCTACCATAGGCTGGTCATCGATGAGCAGGACATTGATTTTATGTTCGGTGAGCAATTGCTCTTTGACTTCAGTCATCACTAACTCCTGAAACGTTTTTTGAAATGCCTTACCAGCAAACCGGCCATATCCTCAATGGAACAGACTTCTCTTGCCGCCCCCATCTTCACTGCCGCACCGGGCATGCCCCAGACAACACTTGATTCCTTGTCCTGCGCCACAGTCATCCACCCGGAATTCCGTAGATCGAACATACCACGAGCCCCATCAGCCCCCATACCTGTGAGCAATACCGCCGCTGAATTGGACGGAAATCCTGCACAGCAAAGACTTTCAAAAAGGACATCAACAGAAGGCACGTAAATATTTTCACCGGGCCCTCGGGACAATTCCACAATGCCCCCCGGCCCCATACGCATATGCCGGTCGCCGGGTGCGATTACCACCTTTCCGGCCTGCATAGGCATGCCGCTGCGGGCAAGCTCAACCTTCAACCCGGTCTGGCTATCCAGCCATTGAGCAAGATTTTCGGAAAAATTACCGTCAACATGCTGGGCAATGGCTATGGCTGCCGGAAAATCTTCAGGCAAAGCCCCAAGCAGAGTCGCCAAAGCAGACGGTCCTCCGGTGGAACTGCCTATTGCCAGCAGAGGTGGAACCATCCTCACTTTCGGTGCCGACTTGGAAGCCGCCCTCACATGCTTACTACCGTGCAGCTTGCCGATTACTGAAATTTTGGCGAGAAGCTCTTTTCCGCCTGTAATAGATCCGTTTTCCTGACGGGGAGTGGAAACAACATCGAGCGCGCCAGCTCCCATGGCTTCAAAAACCTTGGTGGAATTATCTTCAATGCTGGTTGTAACAATCAAAACCGGACAAGGGCATTTCTGCATAATCTCCTGTGTTGCTCCGGCTCCATCCAACACGGGCATAACCAGATCCATAAAAACCAGATCGGGGACATCGGCGCAGCACTTTTCAACAGCCCTTTCTCCATTATGGGCTATCCATGCAACTTCATGTCCGGCATCGACAATCACTTTTTTAAGGATATCAACGGCTGATGCCTGATCATTCACAATACCTATTCTCATTTTCCAGCCCCGCCTATAAGGTCTTCAACTGCCGAAAGCAGGGTTTCATCATGGAAACTGCTCTTGGTTAAGTAATAGTCTGCTCCGGCTTCAAGTCCGCGAAGTTTATCTTCCTTGCGATCCTTATAAGAAACCATCATTACCGGAATGGATTTAAGGTCCGGGTCGCCCTTGATCCTGCTGGTCAGTTCCAGACCGTTCATGCGCGGCATATCCACATCTGTGACAACTAGATCGTAATCACCTGAGATTACGGCATTAAGACCATCCTGACCATCGACTGCCGTATCCACTTCATAGCCGTGGTTGACCAGAAGTTTGCGCTCCACTTCGCGAACGGTAAGTGAATCATCCACCACCAGAATCTTCTGCACCGGACCGCTCTTTGCGGACTCAAGCCCCACCTTGCCCAGCCTGCCGCCGGAAAGGAGGTTATCAATGGAGCGCACAAGATCCTCGGCATCCAGAATAAGTACCGGAGAACCGTCAGGCATCATAGCCACCGAGTTCACATCCGGCACCTTGCCCAGTCGATGGTCCAAAGGACGGACCACAAGATCCTGCTCACCTAGAAAATCATCCACCACCAACCCGTATTTATTCATACGGTCACTGATGACCACCACCTTAAGACCATCATTTTCAGTTTGAGTCGACTGTACGCCCAAAATCTGAGCTGCGGGCACCAAGCCTACATTCGCCCCGTCCAGAGATACATACTGGCGGTCCTCGGCCAGCTTAAGCTGTTCCGGAAAAACCGAAGCAATGCGGCTGATGCGGCTTAAGGGAATGGCGTAGGGCTGGTCGGCAATCTTGACCAGCAAAGTGCGGATAACTGAAAGGGTCAGCGGAAGCTGCATAGAAAAAGACATGCCATGTCCGGGCTCTGAATCAGCACGGACTGTACCGCCGACTTCCTGAACCATAGCATGAACAACGTCCAAGCCGACTCCACGCCCGGAAATCTCTGTGACTTTTCCGGCAGTGGAAAAACCGGGTAAAAATAAAAATTCCATCAATTCAGCGCGGCTCATTTCTTCAGCCATACGCGCCGGGGCTAACTTGCGTTCTACAACCTTGGCTCTGATTCGTTCCGGGTCCAAGCCCTGACCGTCATCACGGACTTCAATAAAAAGCATCCCGGCCCGATGTCCGGCAACCACCTTAATAGTACCAGTCGAGGGCTTACCTGCAGCCACACGCTCATCAGGCATCTCAATGCCATGGTCAACCGCATTCCTGATCAAATGGTTGAGAGGAGCTTCCAGCTTATCCAGAATATCGCGGTCCACGGAAGTTGTTTCGCCTTCGATGATGAAATCGACTTCCTTACCAAGCGAACGGGCCAAATCGCGGACCAGACGCGGAAAACCAAGTCCACCATCAGAAAAAGGACGCATGCGGCTGGCAATAACCTCATGATAGAGCCTGCCGGAAACATTGTCGTTGCGTCTGCGATAAAGATCGAATTTATTGATATGCTTAACCAGCATGACCTGACAGTCATTCACTGCAGCCTTTAAATCATCAACCACATCTTCAGCAGTTTCGCCATGTTTCACTCGCTCACAGGACTCTTCAAGAATCTTCATCAGATCCCGGTGCCCGCCTTTAAGACGTAAAAGTGAAGAAGCAAATTCGCCCAGCCTGCCCGATTCCACAAGGCTTTCACCTGCAAGAGCCATCAGTCTGTTCAGGTTTCCGGCGGAAACACGAACCACGGAATCATCTGGTGCACGCACGCCCTGCGATGGAGCAGGAACTTCTGTAGCAGCAGGAACTTCTTTAGCCGGGGCCGCGACTTCCTGCTTGTAATCACCCTGTTCCGGGAAAGCTTCAATAACGTCCGCCACGGGTTCGGGAACAGGTTCTGCGACCGCAGTCGGGATTCCCTGCGGGCAGACTTCGGAACAAACGTTAAGTGCCGCTTCAGCATCACCACGCAAGGCCTTTTCCATCTGATCCATAAGCGGCTTGCGATCACTCAAAAAGGATTGAATGGCATCAGTTTCGAGCTGCGATACATCCCGATAAATATCTGTAGCAGCCAGCAGCAGGTCAATCTGGTCTGAATCGAGAACAGTCTCTCCCTTCTGGCAGGACACGAGCAAATCTTCCATGGCATGAGCAAGGGCCACTGCATCAGTCAATCCGACAATACGGGCCGCACCTTTCATGGAATGAGCCGCACGCATAAGCGGCTCCACCTTGTCCGGGGCCTGATCCTTTTCCAACTCCAAGAGTCCGGCATTCAGGGCTTGTGAATGGCTCTCGGCCTCCATACGGAAAAGATCGAGCATGGAAAGGTCAGCAAGAGGGATATCCTTCTTGACTGGAGCTGCGGTCTGCACCGGGGCAGGTTCTGAAATTTCTTCTGAATTATTATGCGACTCTTCTGCCTGCCTTTCCTGATCTGAACTTTGGGCATCAGCTTCTACTACGGGCTCTACGGAAGATTCAAGATCAACAGATTCAATACTTGCGAGCAGTTCTTTAAATTCCCCGGACCTTTCTTCAAGCCAGCCGTCCATTGCTTCTGCTTCAACCTCAGCAAGGGAATGCAGGAAACGGGTTCCGGCAAGCAATGCATCAGTCGTTTGCCCGGAAAGAGGCTTCCCGGAACCGGAACATATATCCAACACGGTTTCCATAGCCTGCGAAAGCTGCACAGCATCAGCCAGCCCCACAATCTTGCCCGAACCTTTCAGGGCATGGGCAGCGTGAATCAAAGGCTGCACTTTTTCCGGCGAGACATCTGCAGCCAGACCGGGGATGCCTTCTTCCAGCACCCGGGTATGGTTACCCGCCTCCATACGGAAGAGTTCCAGCATGGAAAGATCCGCCATATCTCGCGTCACTTTATCTTCTCCCTGTCCGGCTGTTGCTCATTGATTTCCGCCCTACTTGATAATGCGGTTGAAAGCCTCGAAAAGAAGCTCGTCTTCCAGCAGTGAAATTCTTTTACCGTCTATTTCAAAAAGGCCACGGGTGTAAGCCGCAGGAGCTTTAGCCACGGTAGCCGGGGCATCCATCAGTGCATCAGGCGAATAGTGGTGAACCCCGAAGACTTCATCCACCGCAAAAATCCAGCGCCCGAAACCCCGGTCCACGCAGATAAACCTGCTGTAAACACGAAATCCTTTTTCCTCTTCGGTAAGATATTCCGCTTCAAGTCCAAGCAGTTCCCGCACTGAAACCACCGGAATGATCTGCCCTTGAAGACTGGTCAATCCCCGGAACATCCTGCTGTTTCGATGAGGAACAGGACGCACAATACGCTTCTCCAGTACTGAAACAAAGACCTGCGAAGAAAGGGCCAGCCATTCACGGGAAATTCTGAATACCACTGCCCCAGATGTTTCAACCTGCTCCTCTTCCTTGGCAATTGCTACTGCTTCGGTGTTCTCAGCCAGATAACCTTCAGGCGGTTCCCGATCCAGCAGGGAAAGACCTGCACTGGTGAAATGCGGGCAATGATAGCAATGGCTCCAGCGCTCCAGTTCCGGGCAGGATCTATCCCCGGCATAACCTATTGTATTCCAGCAGGATTCAAGCATTATCCGGCCTCATTCCTTTTTTCAGCCCGGCGGGCCCTGTTACGCATGATCTCAGCCTTGCGCAAATCTCCCCGGTTTTCCAGCAGCAGGGCTAAATGCACCAGCGATTCCATATGATCCGGCTCAAGGTACAGGGCCTTGCCGTAAAATTCCTCAGCCATTGAAATATTACCTCCGGCCTCATGCAGCAGGCCGCAAAGATGAAACAATTCCGGCTCCGGTCCCGCCTGCCTGAGCAATTCATCACACATGCTCAAAGCTTTTGTCGTGCTGCCACGATCCGCAAGGGCTTTGATCTCTTCTATAGAAGAACCTGCCGTCGGCTCCACACTTTCTATCTTTTCCACACTCTTTTCAGCAGCATCAACTGCTTTTGTTTTCCCGATGTCAGGCTCCGGCTGCTTAAAAGTCGGTGCGGGTATGAATGCTTTTTGTGCCAGCGTTGTTCCTGAGCCTGAGAAAGAATTTGGGGGACACTTCTGATGCGGACAGACAGGCTGTTTAAGCAGGGTGGCAACCTTACGCTTACCCTTGCGCAATGCAAACGTCCCCTGCTTCCTGACCGGAGTGAACCAATCGTTAAAAACCGGAAGAATCTCGGCATGGCCTACAAAAAGCAATCCGTCATCCTTCAATTTTTCATTCAACAATGCCGCCAAACATTTCCGAGAACCATCATCAAGGTAAATCAACAAGTTCCGGCAAAAAATAACATCATACCTGCCATTTGGAAGGCAGCCATCAATGATGTTCCCGGCATGGAAATTCACCGAATCCTTGATCTCCGGGGCGAGCATGCGGCCTTGTTCGCATTTACGGAACCAGCTCTGAGCATAGATTGGAAGTTCCGAACGAAAAGAATTATCACCGTAAACAGCACCCCGTGCCTTATGCAAAGCACGTTCACTGATATCGACTCCATCAACCCGAAAATTCTTCAGTCCAGCTCCCATAAGAGTCATAGCTATGGAGTATGGTTCCTCCCCGGTGGAACACGGCGCACTAAGCACCCGAAATTCATCACTGCACCCGGCAACAGTTTCAAAAAGAAGTTCAAAAGGTTTGTTATCCCTGAAAAACCATGTTTCCGGGACCACAATCTCTTCAACCAGTTCGGCCAATTCCTCATCGCTGGCACGCACCAGACTGAGATATGACTTTTCAGTAGTTGCGGTCTCTCTCATACGCGCCCTTAAAGCCAGCTCAATACCGGAACGGGACAATGAATCCGGTGCCAAGCCCATAGCGCGGTTAAGTATTTTCAGAAACGGCGCAACATTCATCCCTTACTCCTGAACCGATCCTGAATCATCTTTTGGAAAAAGAACCTGCCGCAATTCCTCGCTCAGCAACTTATGAGGCTTAAGCAGTTGCAGCATACAATCATTTATGCGGGCCACTCTCCCGAGCCACGGCGCATCGGGGATCTCCAGCCCGGAATCCTCAAAATCAGAATCAGTGATCTTCAAGGTCTCGGTAATATTCTCAGCCAGCAGTCCGAGATATTGTTTACCCCGCTCAGCACCGTCATCAAGATCGGCAAGATCAATAATGACAATCCGGGTGGACATTCGCGAAATACATGGAACATCCATTGCCAGCATGGACAGATCCACCACCGGGGTAACCATGCCGCGGTAGTTGAAAAGACCTTTTACGTAATCAGGTGAGCGGGGCAATTCCTTGCAGACAGTCGGCGGAACCACCTCTGCCACAGAACGTGCTTCCAGCCCGTATACGTATTCACCTATCCTGAATGTGAGCACCAGCATGGCTATTCACTCACCTTGAAGCGTGCAACTTCGCTACGCAAGCCCTGCACCGCTTCATTGAGCTGTGATGTCGCCCTGTTGAATTCTGAAAGGGCATCAGAAGTATCGGAAGCTGTTTCCGAAAGCTGGGCCATAGCTTCGCTGATCTGCCCTGCACCTTCGGCCTGTGCGGTCATACCGTCGTTAACCTGTTCAATTCTGGGATTGAGCTCACGGACCCCGGTCATAATGCCTTCCAGCTTTTTACCCAGCTTACCCGCCTTCTCAGCGCCGAAACGGACATCTGATGCAAACTTTTCCATCTCATCCACACCGGAATCGACTGAGCTGCGCATGTTGCCGATCATATCTTCAATTTCAAGGGCAGCAACAGAAGTCTGATCTGCCAAACGCCTGATCTCGGCCGCAACAACGGAAAATCCCTGACCGAATTTTCCTGCCTTTTCCGCTTCAATGGCTGCGTTAAGGGAAAGAAGGTTAGTGCGATCCGCAACCTTGGTAATGGTATTGACGATACCTTCAATGGCATTGGCCCGGTCATTGATTTCGTCCAGCTTTCCGGTAATGACCATAGTTGCGGAACTCAAGTCATCCATAATCCTGACCATAGTCTTGAGACCGTCCTGACCTTCAAAGGCGAGATTGTCCATATTTGAGGCGGCCTCATTAACATGATGCATAGCCCCTGCAAGCTCACCGGAATTGGCTGAAATCTCGGCACTGGTGGCACTGATTTGGGTAGTTGCAGCGGCCTGCTGGTTAACAGTCACTTCCAACTGCCGCGCAGAGGCCGCAATTTCCGTAGAGGAAGTAGTAACCTGAATGCCTGAACGCTGCACTTGTCCGATAAGAGAAAATAGAACATTAACCATCCCTTTTACCGCAAGGTAAAGCTGCCCGGTCTCATCGAGAAGTTCAGGATTATCGGCATTTCGCACCGCTTTACGGGCATTGGGACATGATTCGTCAACTATCGCAATGGTTTCTCGAGCTTTATGCAGATCACCGGAAGCGATAACTTTAACAAGTTCCACCATGTGGCTGAGCGGCTCAGCGATCAATCCGCTGGCATAGAAAGAAACAATAAGAGTAATTCCCAGCAACACCATACCGGTAATGCTCAACCACTCCACCAGATAATCCAGAACACCGGTCAAACGGGTAGTGATGCCCTGATACTCATCAAGATAAACACCGGCCCCGATAACCCAGCCCCAGGGCTTGAAATAAGTAAAAACAGAAAGCTTATCCCGGCCCTCATCATCCGGTCCGGTTTTCCAGACGTAACTTTTGCTGTTAAGTTTGCCCTCTCCGGCTTCAATAGCCTGATTCAGGATGTCCTGCACAAAACCTTTATTACCGCTTACTTCATCTACGTGCAGCCCGTCAGTCTGGGGTGAATTGGAAACAATATAGCGGCCCCAGCTATCCCCTTTGGTGCCGATAACCCAGATATATCCGGTCTTGCCAATGGATGTTTTAAGCATGGAATTGCGTAGAACCTGCAAGATATCATCATCCATGTAGACAGCCATCATGCCTGTCACATAACCATCCTGATCCCTTAAAGGAATGTATATGGTGAAACGGGAGCCATGATCCATCGCCTCGTAATTCTGGGCCTTGCGTCCTGAAAGGACATCATCAATAGCCGTGACAACACGTCCGTCATCACCCAGGGAATAAAAGATATCACCCAGCTTCCAGTTCAAATCCCCGGCAGGAGCAGTGGTATCGACCACCAGCATATCCCCCTCAGGATTCAATCTTTGAAAAATTGTACAATAAGCACCGGAGATACGGGTCGCCTCCACCAGCAGAGACAACGGCTTCCCTTTACGTTTCGAATAGGTAAATTCCGTGCCACCCAATGTCATAACCGGAACGGTCAACTCATCGGAATCATTGCGATAGTTATTCACAGGCCAATCCGAAACCCTTTTCAGGACTCGGATACTCCCTTCATCATCCATCAGGGACTCCAAGGCCATTGCCGCCCTTTCGGTTTCTGCAGTGAGTAATTGGTCTGAGGTGCGGCATTCCTCATAAAGGTCGGCAGTCATCTGCGAAACATGGGATTCGATAAGGGACCGAACCTCATCCTTCATACAATCCTGCAACCGATCCTCAAGGATATCGGTAATGATAAACATAGCCACAATAGGAATAATTGCGGCCCCGCAGGCAATGGCGATTATCTTTCGTCTGAGGGAAAAACGCATCGGATACATCCCGGCACTGCCATTCGTTAAGAAGGCGGCACTTTTTATTACAAGATTACATGGATTCCATCATATCAGGAGCAGGTACTGTTACACCTACCCCTCCCTTGTATTTATTTTATATCATTAAATCAATGACCGCAGGCATTTTGCAGGTATTTACAAAAAATATATTTATTTCATGTAAAGTGATTGCCACCGCCTGCCGATAGCAAAAGTATGAACCGGCAGGTGAATTTCTGCCCGCCGGATGTCCCCACTCACGGAGGAGTGTATGTATTATCACGGATTTGATAACAAAGCTGCGTCTGCGACCAAGTATTGGAGCCACAAAGACGATGAACTTGTTTCGGTATTATTTGCAAAAATCATAAATAAGACAGTGAACACTCAGGCCCCCTGCCCGGAGCAGGACCATCTTGTAGATCAGATGGTCAACAATCTCTTCGACCTCTGCTTCTACATCAATAAGGACGTGCATAACTGCTAATCTTTTTTCAGACACCAGCTGCGTGCTGAACAAAAAAATCCCCGCCAGTATCAACTGGCGGGGATTTTTTTGATGGAACCTTATCGATCAACTCAGATCAATTAGCTGACCTGAGCGAGACGAGGTGCGTTCTTGGCTTTTTCTTCTTCAGATCTTTTACGCAGGTAGTGAACCATGGTCAGGATAGCGGTGATTGCTTCAAAGCCTTCCTGTTCTACGGAATCTACCAGTTCATCGGAAGGATCAGCCTGCAGGGCGCTTTTCAGAGCCTTGGAGTAGCGACCGAAACCGTCCATGAGATCGAGAGCCATGTAGTTTGCTTCGTCAGGATCTTCAGGATTGATATCCATGGGAACGAGTACGTAACCCATGATGTTTGCAAGCCTGGTCAGAGGGCGAATGCTGCCTGTAGCCTTCATGATGGGAATCAGTTCCTCAACACCTACTTTAGCACCTTTATCTTCGGGGTTAATTTCACGAAGAAGGGTGGGGTAAGGCTTATTGATTTCGTTTGCAACATCACGTGCAGGCTTGTCGTTTTTAAGTACAACGTCCTGTAAAAGCTTGGTAAGTTCATTATTTGCCATTTTATCTCTCCCTTAGTTCATTATTCTGCAATCATTATTACTTTCAAACTAAGCCAAAATCGTGCCAGTTTATTATGCAATAATACACATGCATTTAATGTTTTAATTTCAAGCGTTTAACAAAAAAGAGCGAATACATCTCTTTTACTTTTTCTTACAAACCAATAAATTTTACTGAAAAACAAGAAAAGCCATTATCCAGCAAATCATTACTGTCGCGAAAAGAAGGCTATACAAGGAATACTCATCCCATGCAAGAACTGATTTCGGCTATATTGGATTTTATTCTATTTGAGTATGTTTTTCAGAATAAGTAAAAAAGACACCGCGAAAATGCGGTGCCCTTATCACAAATATTTAACCTGCAATGCTATTCAATTCCCAGAGACTCGAGATAAACCTCACCGGAAAAAGTGAGCTCTGCTCCGCCCTGCAAAAAGACATTGCCGTCTTCAATGATAACCTTAAGGATTTCACCGCCGGAAGTACGAACGCGAACCGCAGCATCAGTCAAGCCCTGCTCATAGAGGGTAACCTGCACGGCGCTTACTCCGGTTCCGCAAGCATAAGTTTCATCTTCCACACCCCTTTCATAGGTGCGCACAATGAGGCTGTCGTTATCGTCGATCTCAAGAGTCTGCTGCACAGCCAGACCTTCACGCTGAGTGATGGACGACGTTATCAATTATTCTTTTTACAATAGTAGGTCAAATTCCGACCGACCCCCATCTTTCCATAAACCTGACAAAGTTCCAAAAAAAGCTGTCTATCCACTCCAGCTAGAAACATGTCTGTTTTTACCCGTAACATATGGGCTTCACGCCCCAGCTCGGGATTATCAATATAATTCATCCTTGGGTTTAATAAATTTAAGTCAATGGGATTATCCGCCATAACGGCACAAACAGTAAAACCGTGATCTTCAAGAAAACGAATCATATTTCCTTTGTTGAAATAGGACAAATGATCAGGATAGGCTAACCACCACTTGCTGGTGACAATCTTTTCTTTAAGTAGTTTCTCATGCAACTCAGAAAAATCATTTGGGGTTGTCACTACAAACAATCCATTATCATCCAGCCCCGCATACACAGTCTGAAGAAAAGTTTCTGGATCGATGACGTGCTCAAGTACATTCGCGCAAGCTATTATATCATATGTCCCAGAATGAAATTCTTCGTACATCGATTCAAACAAATTGCCTTTTGTAAAATACTCCAACAACTCAGGAAACATTTTCTTTATTCCTGCATCACTGAAGTCCGCCCCTTTAATTTTAAGTCCTCTCGAATAGAACTCATTTAGGAGTCCACCTTCACCGCATCCTGCGTCAAAAAAAGAACGTGCATGAGGAGCCAATTTCATAGCCAATTCAGCTAAACACCACCACCTCAAATGATTCCACTCAAGCTCTTCCGTAGAATACTCAATCTCGTAACTTCCAACCCCTTGCTGATAATACTTACTCTCGTAGTACTCAGCCAACTCCATTTCATCAGGCATAGGGGAAAAATGATAGAATCCCCACCGAGAACGAACAAGCTTCACATCATCCTTCACACAAACTCCCTTATTCAATTCATGCTTGCAGATACGAAAATCCTTGTGAAACATTCATCGCATCAATAATTATCACACAGTATAGCACAACAACAAAAAGTATTTTTACTGCTACCAAACAACAAATTACTCGGCAACTATTTGCTCGACTGTTACACAACTAAAAAATTCCATTAAATAAACTTGGACTGTACAGCGTGGGATTACTCTCAAATATCCATTAGTTCGTTTGTAAACGCATGACGGATTAGCACACGTATCCAGTTTTACTAAATTAAACCAAGATTAGAGAACTATTCAATTCCCAGAGACTCGAGATAAACCTCACCGGAAAAAGTGAGCTCTGCTCCGCCCTGTAAAAAGACATTGCCGTCTTCAATGATAACCTTAAGGATTTCACCGCCGGAAGTACGAACGCGAACCGCAGCATCAGTCAAGCCCTGCTCATAGAGGGTAACCTGCACGGCACTTACTCCGGTTCCGCAAGCATAAGTTTCATCTTCCACGCCCCTTTCATAGGTGCGCACAATGAGGCTGTCGTTATCGTCGATCTGTACGAAGTTCACGTTGGTTCCAGCCGGAGCAAAAGCCTCGTGGTAACGGAATGCGGCGCCGAGCTTCTTGATGTCCACTTCTTCAACATCGGCAACCTGAACAACAACGTGGGGAACACCGGTGTTGGCAAAATGGTACTCGTATTCTTCGCCGTCAATCTCAAGAGTCTGCTTCACAACCAGACCTTGGGGCGGGGTAAGCTGAACCTTAACTTCCTCAAGCTCAGGGAAAACCTGAACCTTGATGGGGCCGGCATCAGAACCGAAAACGTGCTGTTCTCCGGCAATTTCCAGCGCATGGGCCAGTCTTCCGGCACAACGGGATGCGTTACCGCACATTTCAGCTCTGGAGCCATCAGAATTGTAGAACTGCCAGACAAAATCAAGACCGGAACCTTCCGGTGCATTTTCAATAAAAAACAGACCATCGGCATAAACACCGAAAGCACGCTGGCAAAGCTTCTCAGCCCAGAGCGACATCTTCTCAACAGGAATGCCCAGTTCACGGTTATCGATAATTACGAAATCATTGCCGCAGCCCTGCATCTTATAAAAAGGAACGGATTTTCCAAACATTTTACTCATTGGCAACCTCGTATTTTGCAAAATTAGGATTCGATTTTCTAAGGCAATTGCCCAGTCAGGAACAGACTATCAGACTTCGGACACACGGGAATGCAGCCGACGGCCCATATACAGGAACGGTGTGTCCATCACCGCCACTATAACCTTAAAGAGGTAGGTAGTAAAAAGAATTTCCACCCAAACGTCAAAAGGAAAGAGTCCCCACAGGGCCACAAAACAGAATACGGACGAATCAAGGAACTGGCTGAACAAGGTGGAAGCATTGTTACGCAACCAGAGGTGGCGCTCTCCCATTTTGTCTTTAAGCAGATGAAAAATATAAACATCATTCAGCTGGGAGACAATATAAGCGGCCATGCTGCCGAGTGCAATACGGGGCAGGAATCCGAAAATAGCTTCAAGATGGGGCTGGGCAAAATCATCCGCAGCCGGAGTAAACATGAGGGCAAGCTGCATATAAACCACAGCCATAACCAGAACTACAAAACCCAGATAAACAGCTTTCTTGGCTTCTTTTTTGCCATAAAACTCACTGAGCATGTCAGTAGAAAGAAAAACACTGGCATAAAGGATATTGCCCAGAGTGGTGGTCATCCCGAACAGTTCAATAGTCTTCAGAACCTGAATATTACAAAGAATCAGATTGAATACGATTAACCCAAACAAGCCTATCTTGCCGAAAAATCTATAAATAATGAGAACAAGGCTCAGGTCCATGACCGCAAAGCCAAGCCATAATAATTCATTCATATCAAACTCCTGTACGGGCATTCCATTGAATTCGCATTCAAGAAAAACACCGCAACTTAATAAACACGGGCTCTGACGCCCTGAGACAATGCTCCTAGCTTAAATCAGACTGAAAAGCCATTCAGTTTTCAAGTATAATGAAAATATAAATAACACAACAACCAGAGAAAGAGGAATAATCCGTAAATTTATAACTGGTTTATCCAAAAAAAAAGGGCTCCGACAACCGGAACCCCTTTAGATCAGCCTGACAGCTATAGGCTGAAGGAAACCTCGTAAATTACATAATTCTCAGCTTGGGGCGCATGGGGGATACGACCACCCGGTTACGTCCCTGCATCTTAGCATCGTAAAGAGCCTCATCAGCCTTACGAACAATCTCGGTATCTTTTTCAAGACTTCCCGGACGTACGGAAGAAACACCGATGCTGGCAGTTATGTTAAAACTCTTATCCTGATAAGTCATAGCGCAGGATTCAATCTTGGCCCTGATCCGCTCAGCAAGCATCTCAGCTTGATCTTCTCTGGTGTGCGGTAGCAGGATTACAAATTCTTCTCCGCCGTAACGGGCGATGAAGTCAGTGGATCTGAAAGTTTTCTCAAACATTCTTGCAACCTTTTCCAGAACCATATCTCCGGCCATATGACCGTATGTGTCGTTCACAGCCTTGAAATAGTCCAGATCAACCATGAGCAGGGAAAGTTCGGTATTCAAACGCTGGTGACGCTTGAATTCTTCGACCAGTCTTTCGTCAAAACTGCGGCGGTTGTAGACTCTGGTAAGTCCGTCCCGATTTGCGCGGGTCTTGATCTTGTTGAACATGATGGCATTGCTCAAAGCAAGCGAGAGGTGATTGACCGCAGCATTAAGGGAGGACACCTGATCCTTGGCTAATCTAATATTACGCTCGCAAAGCATGACCAGACAACCGAACTTCTCGCCACGGGCGACCAGCGGCAGGGCCAGAATCCTTCCGGCTCCGGGGCTGTAGATCATCTGGTTGCTACCCACAGGCACAGTTTCAGACATATTGTAGCTGGAAACTTCCATACCGCTGAGGGCAACCACATTTTCAATCATCAACTCAACCCACTCGGACTGGACATTTTCGGCCTGACCGGGGTTGATAAAAATTTCTGCATCAATGTGCTTTCCTGTGGGCAGAACATCCCAGAAAGCACCCTGTACCGAATAAACCGGAAGAATCATCTTGAGATCTTCAGCCGCCTGTCCAAGAATATCCGCAACTTCAAGGCGCTCGGTGGCATTGGAAAGCACGGTGTTCAAGAACATAAGCTGTTCGGTTTTACGGGAAAGCAGTTCACGCTCAAGGATAATTTCCTCGGTCATACGGTAAAGGTCACCATAAAGACCGGAAATTTCCTTAGCCCTGAATAAAGCGTCCTGTACCTTGGAACTTGTAAGCGGAGAGCTTACTACTGCCAGAAAACCGTCTTCAAGTACCTGCTCCAAATCAGCGTTACTCTTATCATCCTGAATCAGGATACGCTGAGTTGATTCAAGGTTGCGATAGGCCATGCGCCTATCTTCCGGCAGTTCCTCCCAGACTCTTTGCGGAATCCAGGTGGCGGCAGGCTTTTCGTTATTACTCAGTTCCTTTTCACCGGGCAGTGAACGCTCGGAAAAATTTCTCAAAAAGAATCCGGGCCCGAGTGAATCCTCGATTTTACCGGCTTCGTTGCTGTTTAGGCCGAACCCCCAAAGCAGTTCTGGCCTGTGTCCTCTTTTCATTTCTGGTCTCCTTGATTAGCTGTCAGAAACAATATTCCACCCGATATTTTGCAAAAAAAGGGCCACTAGATATTTATAAGATAACGGCAGACAGATTCTCAAGAGAGCAACAGGCATATAGTCGGCAACAAAAACATTGATAACAAACACTTAAACAATGACAGCGCAGGAGTTATAATTATTTCGAAGGATTTTTTCACAACACGTTTTTCCCTTATGCAAACCAGAAAACGGCAAAGAGTGCCGGAAAACCGTCAGCCCTTCAGAGCTCCGCGCGGCAAATAAATCCTTTGACAAGAGCGGGCCAAATGTGGCTTGAAATAACGTATGAAAACTCAAAGAATATGGGGAAGTCTGGACCCATTCCATGAAAGCGGTCCTATTCTGGGCAGAAAAGTAGCGAACTCAGGTTTCTTGAACGGATTACTCGAAGTGGACCCGTTTGATGAGTATCACTTCTTCCTTTCCGGAGCCGGGCCCAGAGAAGGACTAAGCAAGTTTTTTCAAACCAATTATCCGGTTATTTTGGATGCAGGTCGGATAAGAATAATGGACCGCCGGGACCTGCCTGCCGAGATTTCCGCTCGTGATTACTTCTGCTTCCACCAGTCCGACTGCATCAACTATCCGCCCCATCTGGCCCGGGTCCGTAACAAATACGCCCGAAACATATTTCCCATCACCGGAACGACCCATTCCTTGAGTTACAGCAACTATGGTTCATTCTTCCTTAATTATTTATGGAAGGGCACCACCGGACGTGACTGCATTGTGACTACTTCCAATACCGGAATCGTTGTTGTTGAAAAATATTTCAAACACTTGCGTGAAGGACTCGGCCTGAGTGAAGAAACCCATCCAACACCGCAAATTAGAAAAATACCGCTGGGCATTGATCCCGGCCAGCTTGCTCCGCCGAATGAACATTTAAAAACACAGGCCAAACTCAATCTCGGAATCAATGCTGACGACGAAAAGATAAACATCCTCGTATTTGGACGCATCGCCCATCATTCCAAAATGGACATTCTTCCCCTGCTGCGAGCCATGCAACGGCTATTCGCCTCGGGCATGAACCGGGAAAAAGTACGGGTACTTCTTGGCGGTTGGGTCGATGAAGAAGACGATTTTCCGGCAACTCTGGCACAGCTCGGTCGAAACATGGGACTGGAACTGTCCATCATCGGGCGGCCTTCCGAAGCTAAAAAGCTTGATCTCTACCGGGCTGCAGATATTTTCGTATCCATCTCCGACAATCCACAGGAGACATTCGGCATCACGGTTCTGGAAGCAGGAGCTTCCGGCCTGCCGGTAATTGCATCCGATTACGACGGCTACAAGGATCTCGTAATCGATGATGAAACCGGACTGCTCATTGAAACCATCGGCCCGGAAGCCACACCGGAACTGGACCTCATGGCTCCCCTCTGCTTTGACAACCATTACCATCTGTTAATGGCCCAGCAGACAGCCGTGAACACTCCGCAACTAGCTGCCGGACTGGAAAGACTGATCAACGATCCGCAATTGCGATCCCGAATGGGCGCAGCCGGAGCCAAACGGGTCCGCGAACAATTCAACTGGACCACAGTAATTGAACAGCACATCAAACTCTGGGAAGAATTAAATACTGTCCCGGTGAATACAGAAGCACTGCGCGATATTTTACACCCCGTTCAGGTCCGTATGGGTGAAACCTTTTCCCATTACCTCACAGAAACACTGACCCCGGAAACAAAGCTGGTAACCGGAACAACCGGCATGGCTATCTATCATGGGCGTGAATTTCCGCTTATGTATAAAGGAGTGGACAGGTTTCTTCAGGAACAGGTTATCCGCAAGATGGCCTTCTTTGCCCGTAAGCCGATCAGTGCAGCAGATCTCGCAGACAAAATCAAAACCATTGCCGCTGATATGAGCGAACGCGAAACCCAGTTTCACATCCTTTGGAGCCTGAAACACGATATTCTGGAAAAAGTATGCTGAATCGGACCGTAGTGCACCACACCATCCTCAAAAAAAGTGGTGGTGCTGCAAAGGTGGCCCTGCTGCTCCACCAAGGCTTACTTGATGGAGGCAACCGTTCAGTTCATTCCTTCGAAACCTCTGAAAAAACAGATGAGCAATTGATCCCCCCGGAACTGGCTGCACAGGCAATACCGGAAAACAGTATCGTCCACCTGCACACTTCAAAGGACCCGACAAGATTTCTGAAAGCACTACCTGATAGCTGCAAAACAGTAATCACCCTGCACGACACCCAGATGATCACCGGAGGTTGCGCTTCTCCCATCGACTGTCCAGAATTTGAAAACAAATGCCGCACTTGCCCGCGAAATTTTCCGAACTCTGAACAGGTCCGCAAAGAACGAATCGAAGCCATAATCGACTCCAAAGCAGTGCTTGTTTCACCATCAGGCTGGCTGGGCAGACTTGCCCGCAAAGCCGACCCGACCTTGAAACCTAAAATTATTCCCAACGGCATTCCCTGGCCGGAAGCCCCCGCAAACAAGAACCAAATCAGGCAGGAGCTTGGAATCCATCCGGCATCTAAAGTAATGCTGTTTGTTGCCCACGGAGGAGTTCAGGCAGCCTATAAATCCGGACCGCAATGGAAAAATTACTGGGCAACAATCAAAGCCGCAGTACCGGAGGCTCTCTGCTTTGCAATCGGAGGCAATGAAAACAGCAGAGACGGAGATTTTATATCTGTGCCTTATGTGGACAGCCTCACACTTTCAAAATTTCTGGCAGCAGCAGACGTATTGGCTTACCCGACTCTCGGCGACAATCATCCATTGATAATACTTGAAGCAATGGCTCAAGCACTGGCTCCGGTGAGCTATGCTGTTGGAGGCGTGCTGGAACAGATTTCCGATGGAGAAGATGGAATTCTAATTCCCCCTTATGAAAAACAAGCATTTGCCGAAAAGGTAATTATGCTGCTGAACAACAGCAGGCTGGCAAAGGAAATGGGAAACCGTGGATTTCAAAAAGGAAAAAAAAGATACTCACATAAAAGAATGCTTAGCGACTACACCAAGGTTTATGATAAACTGATGTAGTTTCGACTTATCGTGTTATTTTTTTTCTTATTTTTTCAATTTTCACAAAAACATAGTTGACTTTTTCTGCCGATTAAACTGGAAATGTTTTATTACACAGAACATGAAGATGAAAAAAATCTTTCATAAACAAGCATTTCAGGCTAACATTACTATGAGCAAAAGTTGCTCTGTTCTATGACGCTGGCTTGATACATTATTTTTTCAGGGGAGGATGACAATGTCCCAAACTAATATTCTGCTTGAATCAGGCACCAATGAGCTTGAAATTGTTGAATTTTATATCGACGAAGTTGACAATGTACATGACGGTTCAACCCGCCGCAGCTTTTACGGCATCAACGTTGCCAAGGTCGTTGAGATCATTCGTCTGCCTGAGTTGACCGATATGCCCGATGCAGCAAACGATGCAGTTCTCGGGGCATTCGATCTCAGGTCGGAAATTATTCCCCTGATTGACCTCAGTCGCAGGGTTGGCAAAAACAGGATTGAAGACGAAGCTCCCAAAGTTATCGTCACCGAATTCAACAAAATATCCACAGCCTTCCTTGTCTCCGGTGTAACACGCATTCACCGCATCAGCTGGGAACAGGTTGAAGCACCGAGTAAACAGGTTTCCTCGCTTACAGCGAACTCCATCACCGGTGTGGTCAAACTCGAAGGACGCATCGTATTCCTTCTCGACCTCGAAAAGATCGTTGCCGACCTTAACCCGGATATGGATCTTACCGACATGCCGGAAGCATCTCTGGTCGACAAGATCGAAAAACGCCAGCTCAAGGCACTCATTTCCGATGACTCCACCATGATCCGCCGCATGATCGGACAGATGCTCGAAGATGCCGGATTCCGAGTTACCAGAACCCACAATGGTAAGGCTGCCTGGGATAAGATCGTGGAATGGAAAGCCACAGCCGAATCTGAAGGCAAATCCATCAATGATTATCTGGACATTGTAGTCACTGATATTGAAATGCCGGTTATGGACGGTCACAACCTGACCAAACGTATCAAGGATGATCATGAACTCCGCAACATCCCGGTATTGCTCTGTTCCTCCATCATCACCGATACACTGTACCACAAAGGTGAATCAGTCGGCGCTGACGACCAGATCTCCAAAGCTGAAATCAACCAGCTGGCCGAAAGAGTCTTCAAGCTTATTGAAAGATACGAAAACTCATAGCGTTACGAATCATATCAACATAAAGCCCCCGCAAAGTATGACTCTGCGGGGGCTTTTTTATTACGTATAGAACAAAACCTACTTGATCCAGATAAGCGAGCACTGTCTTCCGGTAACCTTTTCCCGGCGATAGGAAAAAAAACTCTGCTCCATGGAATAAGTACACATATCAAGCGAATGGATATTCCGCCGTCTAAGTCCGGCTTCAGCCAATTGATCGATAGTCAGCTTCCAGAGATCAACCGTGCTGGATTCCTTGTCAAAGTATGAATCAAACCCCGGGCCGAAATCAGATGTAAAATTGATAAACTGAGATACCGCAGGGCTCAGGCTGGGACCACGCACGGCAAGCAGGTCCTTAGGATCACAGCTGTACCGTTCACAAATATCCGCCACTCCCTTGCCCGGAAAATTAATGGCGTTACCCCGCCAGCCGTTATGAAAACCTGCTACAAAGTCGCCATTCTTATGCGCAATCATGATCGGCTGGCAATCAGCGGTCTTAATCACAAGCGCATGTCCGGGAGCCGAAGTTGCAAGACCGTCCCCCTCAAGGGTGGGAGCATCAGCAGGAGAACCTTCTTTAAGCTCATAATGCATCACATCACCATGAACCTGAATGCATTCATGCCAATGTGAAATTCCCAAAGAAGCGGCTAATTCTGTACGATTGGACCGTACATCATAAGGATCATCACCGACATCATAAGATATATTTCCACCGCGATAAGGGTCCTTACAACTGCCACATTCTCTGGTAGTGAAAACAACCGAAACCTTCTCCACTCCCGGAAAAACAAAAGGTATAAAATTTATTTTTGCCATATCTTTTCCTTATCAGTGCAGACCAGCTGCACAGCTTTATCCCAAGGCTCAACAGGGAAGCCCTCCACCAGTTGGAAATCGTAACATACACCCACAGAGAGAAATCCTTCCTTCTGCGGACGGGCCAAAAAGCGATCATAGTAACCGCCCCCGAAGCCGATACGAAAACCACTGCGGTCAAATCCCACACCGGGAACAATAATCAAATCCGGTGAAACAGCATCCGGGAACTCACAACGGGTTCGGCAGGGTTCCTTGATACCGAATGATCCTGATGCCAGATCAGCTTCGGCCCTGACAACGCCGAAATCCATCTGCCCCGGCTCGTTTTTACGGCAACAGGGCATGAACAGCCTCTTGTTACCCTCCCATGCATTTTTCAGCAAAGGCCGCACATCGACCTCATTCCTGATAGGCCAGTAAAGCAGAACTTCCTCTGCCTGCTCCCATTGCTCAAGGGATATTATCGCATCCACAATATTGCTGCTCATGGAATCCACGTCCGCTTCCCGCAGGGAAGAACGTTTTTCCAGCAATTGACGTCTAATGATTTCTTTATCCAATTCGGCCACCTATTATCCTATTTCAATCATGGGCTAAGAAAATTAAGCACAATCAGGTTATAAAAATCAATCACCAAGTGCGACAATAATGAAAATATCCCCGGCTGAACCGCCACACGGACCGTGGCACCATTGGTTTTTAAGGACATTAATGCTATTCAAAATTTTCTGGAACCAATGCATATAAATTCCTAACTGAGCCATATACAATCGGAGGCAGCATGCCTGAATCCAATAAAAAATGGATCGCTTTCGGCGATGTTCACCAGAGTCTTAGATTTATTGATCTACTCCCGGACCTTGAAGAAGCTGACGGGGTAATCATTACCGGAGACCTGACCAACCATTCCCCGGAAGGGGCAATCGAAAAAGTCTGGGACAGCGTATACCGCAGAAATCAAAATATCCTTGCCCAGCTCGGCAACATGGATAGAAGCAATGTCACCGAGTTCTTGAAGGAAAAGGGTGCCAACCTGCACTGCGAAGTACGTGAGCTTGCCGATGGCATAAAAACCATGGGCGTAGGCTGCTCCATCAATACTCCTTTCAGAACTCCCAGTGAGATATCTGAAGATGAAATGGCACAATATCTGGAAGAAACACACCATCAGCTGGGCGATTATGATCAGCTGCTTCTGGTTGTCCACGATGCTCCATTCAACACCAAGCTGGATGTCATTGCCAATGGTATGCACGTAGGCAGCAAAGCCGTGCGTTGTTTCATTGAAAAGCACCAACCGGATATCGTTCTCTGTGGACACATCCACGAATCCAGCGGAGTAGACTCCCTCGGCAAGTCCCGCATCTTCAACCCCGGAATGGCTTCCGGCGGCGGGTACGTGCTCGTTTCCATTGAAAACGGCAAGTTGGACGCAACCCTCAAACAAATTTAACAATGAGCAAATTACAATTTGTATGGGTCGGCAAGCTCAAGGAACCATTCTTCCGCGATGCCTGCGCCCATTACACCAAAAAACTTGGACGCTTCCACAAGCTGGACGAAACCATTCTCAAAGATGCACCGGGAAAACTGCCCCCCATGGACAAAGTTCAGCACGAAGGCAAAGCTATCATGGCTAGAATCAAGCCTTCAGACATGCTCATCTGCCTTGATGAAAAAGGCAAGGAAATGACCTCGGTGGAACTTTCCAAGCATCTGCAACGCTGGACTGAAGATCCGAACCTGACGCCAACTTTCGTTATCGGAGGTCCTTTCGGACTGGCTGATGAAGTCAAGAACGCGGCAAGAGTCAAACTTAGCTTGAGTAAGATGACCCTGCCTCACGAGCTCGCCCGGACAATGCTCCTTGAGCAGCTCTACCGCGCAGCCTCCATACTTCGCGGTTCGCCTTATCACCATGTGTAAAAGCATGGTTTGATGCGCTTCGCGCTTTTGATTATTTGATTTCGCCTCCGGCGGCCCTTCGGGGACCAGACAAATTTTTTGGAAAAAATTTGTCTGGACTCTTCCAAAACTTTCATTAGGGCTTCGCCGCTTCGACATATAAATTTCCTGCTACTGGAGAGACTTATGCTTAAGATGGATTACCTTGAAAAACTGGAAAAATACATGACTTCCGGTGATATGAAATTTGAATTTGATAACGGAACTGAAGAAAAAAGATTCGAAATTCTCGAATTCCTTGAGAAGCTCATGGATGTGGCCGAAATAGCTGACGAACACGCCACTAAGCTGATCTTCAAAGGCGGGCTTCTGGAAGCTCTTTCCGGAGCAAACCAAGAAGAAGAAAAATAATTTTTACTTCCATACAAAACAAAAAGCAGCCTTGATTCAATTGAATCAAGGCTGCTTTTTGTTTTGAAAGTAGCTTTAACAAGCTATATGCGAAGCTTATTAAAATTTTTTAGGCGCCGGAGGCATTACATTCTTCGCAGGCACCAGAAATAGTGCGTTTTATCTCCGGCTTTGTATTGCATGGAATCTTCCAGCTCATAGCCCGGACCGTCCAGATCCTGCTCAGATGGCGCAGGGTCATTGGACAGGATCACGATCCTGCCTTGCTCGGCCAGCATGGGCTTAACGAATTCCAAAAGCTCTTTCCAAGGCATGAACGCCTTGCTGAGAATCAAGTCTGCCGGAAGAGTTTCGGACGGAATCTTTTCCGCACGGCCCTGAAAAACATCTGTGCGAGGCAGCTTCATCATCCGCAAGGCTGTACGCATGAAGATGCAACGCTTCTCACGGGATTCCACCAGACGATAATCCCCGGCCTGCCAAAGGGCTCGCAGGGGAATTCCGGGCAATCCGGCCCCGGCTCCGAGGTCTAGAGTTACCGGATTGGAGGGCAACTCCAGCGAATCCAGAAAATCAGCCAGATGCAGACTATCGATGATCAGGGAATGAAATACCTGCTCCCAGCCCTGAGGACCGACCAGATTCATGGACTTGTTCCACTTAACCAGCAGAGTCAGGTAATAGGCCAGCACCCTTGCCTGATCAGTAGCTGCCTTGAAACCTTCATCCTGAGCTGTATTATCTTTTAACTTTCGTCCGGCCTTACTTGCCGCACCGAGAATATCGGCAGCATTGATATTAATTTCCGCCATTAGCCCTCCTTGCTGTTCCCGGCAGATTGCACACAAAGGCCATTCTTGGCAACTCTTTGCCTTTTCAGCACTGCACGGATGGAAATCAGGACCGCAATACCGCAAAGGATCGATAAGCTGGAGAGAGAAAACCGCATAACTGTCAGGTATTCGGCAGCGGATTCAGGGCTGACCGGAGCCTTGCCCATAACAGTGGAAAGGAAAATAGCGATGATGACCATGCTGAAAACCATACCGATAGTCCTGAGGCCACCTGAAATTGCAGAAGCAAAACCATAGCGGGAAGGCGGCACACTACTCATAAGAATGATCATATTCGGTGAGGAAAAAAGCGCAAAGCCTATGCCCAGCACCACAAACATGCTGTAGAGATAAGGAAGACTTGTGTCCGCTGTGACCATTGCTCCCATGATCGTCCCTGCAGTACAAGCCAGCATGCCCAGCAAGGCCAACACCCGCGGGGAAAACTTGTCAGCAAGCCTGCCGCAAAGAGGTGAAAGCACTGCCTGAACAATCGGCTGGATAACCAGCACAAGTCCGGCATCATGAGGGCTGAAGCCCTTTACGGACTGCATGTAGAGACTGAAGAGAAAAACGATTCCGAATGTTCCGGCATAGTTGATAAACTGCACCAGAGCGGCATCTGAAAAATCACGCCTTTCCTTGAAGAGGGTTAATTCCACCAAGGGTGATTCTGATCTATTCTGCATGTAGACAAAGAGCGCAACGCCAAGCAAACCTGAAATTAACGCAGCCGGTCCAAACCATCCTGCACCGAGACTGGTTCCGCCAAAAACAATGGCTGCAACAGAAAGAGCAACAACAAAGCTTCCGGGATAATCAAATTTCTCATCCGAAGGCCGGAACTTTCCGTTCAAATTGCGGTGGGCAACATAATATGAAATTCCAAGCGGAATCATACTCAGATAGTAAATCCAGCGCCAACCCATATGTGATGTCACAAGACCGCCTACATACGGTCCTGCTGAGAGGCCAACATATACAGCAGCCACAGCCAAGCCCATGGCCTTTCCGCGCTCATCTTTCGGCACGGAATTGGTCAGCAGCGCCATATTGGTAGCTATGCCCATACCGCCGACCATGCCCTGAATCATGCGCAAACAGATCACAGTTTCAATATTCTGGGCAAATCCGATCAGCAATGTAAATATTGCAAACAGCAATACACCGAGCCTGAACATGGGCTGCCTGCCATGCATATCCGCCAATCGACCAAACGGCAGCAACAACGCAGCGACACTGCCGATATAAACAGATTCTACCAAACTTAGATCAAGGCCGCTGGCTCCGAATTCCCGGCCCATAACCGGAAGGGTTATTCCTACAGCCGAAAACATGAACGGCATGGTGAACTGGGTCACCGCCACCGTAAATATGACTGCTTTTTTCTTTGCGTCATCCATTATATTCTCCTGAAATATTGCTACAAATAATCCCAGACACGGGGCATCCCCAAATGATCTCGGCTTGTATCAATTACTTTACCCATCAATTCCATCAGCTTCTCTATTTCTTCTTCTGAAAGCCCGGAAGTCATGATTGTGTTTGCAGCCATCAACTCTTTGTGCAGGTCTTCTTTTATGGCCTTTGCCTTCTCTGTCGGGTAAACCAGTTTCTGACGTCTATTTTCCGGATTCTCTTCTCTGTAAAGTAATCCCATCTTAACTAAATTTGCGACCGCCCTTGCAGTAGCCGCTTTATCAACACTGAGAATCATTGATAATTCATCCTGAGACCTTCCAGGATTGCGCAATGACTGCATTATAAAACCGATTTGTCCGTATGTAATACCTACCGATTTTAATTTCTCGGCTAGAATAGCCTTATGCAACCGTCCCATCTGCCCGTTCATGTATCCAAATGAAGCATGCTTTTTTATCATTCTATCCTGCTTTGTTGATTTATCAACAATTGACTAGTCAACTGTTGACTAGTCAATTATTACTTGAGCGCCTAATAGTCAACGTTTTTTTAAAAATGGTTGATATGCGGTAAAACGTATGCTCATATGCTTCTAAACGCCGACCAATTATTAACATTATACTTCAACTGAAAATCAATCGGAACTGCTGATGGCCAATGTCTTAATTATTGATGATGACCCCTTTATCGGGGAATTGCTTATCGCCATAGCTGAAGCTGTAGGACATGACGGGGAGAAAGCCCTGACTCTTAAGGAAGGTATGGCCCTTGCGCGCGAGGAGCGCTTTGATGTCGTATTCCTCGATGTAATCCTGCCGGATGGAAACGGACTCGATGCCCTGCCGGAACTGCAACTGCTTAGCAACATGCCCGAAGTGATAATTATCACCGGACAAGGAGATTCTAAGGGAGCAGAGCTGGCCATTAACTCCGGAGCATGGGACTATATAGCTAAGCCTGCCAGTCAGGAAGAATATATGCTGCACATGAAGAGGGTTTTCCAGTACCGCACTGAAAAACAATCTTCCAGCCCCAAACTGGGCCATCACAATATTGTCGGTCGCTCAGAATCCATAGTGCGCTGTCTGGGACAAGCAGCAAAGGCCGCAGAAAGCCACGTAGGTGTATTGCTGCTCGGGGAAACCGGCACTGGCAAAGAACTTTTTGCTCGTGCTGTGCATGACAACAGCATGCGCAGAACAGGCCCATTCATAATTGTAGACTGTGCTTCAATACCTGAGAACCTCGTTGAATCTATTCTCTTCGGTCATGAGCGAGGAGCTTTTACCAGTGCAGATAAAAGTCAGGAAGGCTTAATTGCCAAAGCAGACGGCGGCACACTTTTTTTAGACGAAGTCGGGGAACTTCCGCTTTCTTTGCAAAAATCATTTCTGAGAGTATTGCAGGAACGGACTTATCGCCCAGTAGGTGGAAACGAAGAAAAACAAAGTGATTTCAGGCTGGTGGCTGCAACAAACCGCGACCTTGACGCTTTGGTCCAAAGTGGAAGATTCAGAGAGGACCTGCTCTATAGATTACAGGCTTTCACAATAGAGCTTCCGCCCTTAAGACAGCGCGGGGATGATATTAACAAACTATCCCGCTACTATTTAAACAAGCTTGCAGTAGATTTCGACGCTCCACCGATAGCCATAGCCAACGAATTTCTTGATGCTTTGAAATCATATCCATGGCCGGGCAATGTTCGGGAACTCTTCAATGTGTTGGAACAGGTTTTTACCTCAAATCCTGGAGCCGGAGAATTCCTGCCCATTCATCTGCCTGTGCGCTTACGCGTATCAGCAGCTCAGGCTTCAGTGCAGCCAAAGCATGAAATCAAAAACAGCCTTACCCTGATTAAAGGTAATAAGTCCCGCAAACCTCAGGACAGGACAACCGACATTCCCATGCCGGAGGTCAATATACCGGATGCTAACAGGTTGCCGCCTTTTAAAGAATATCGAGACGAAGCTATTATCAATGCCGAAAAAATCTACCTTGAACAATTGATACTAATTAGCAAAGCCAACATGTCAGAAGCAGCTAAAATCTCCGGCATATCAGTGTCCAGGCTTTATGCCTTGCTGAAAAAACACAACATCAAGAAACAATATTCAGTTGAATAGGACAAAAAAATCCCCTGTGACCCAAGGTCACAGGGGATTCATTTCTTACCAATTTGCGTAAACTTTTATTCCATGGAGCTAATATTGAAAGCAACGGAATAAAAGTGATGGGTGAAGTCAACGTATTCAACCGGAACATTTTTAGGAACATCAATCCGCGCCTGCGCGAAGTTAACAATTCCTTTAATGCCACCGTCAACAAGATAGTTCGCAGCACGCTGCGCCCTTTCCGGCGGTGTAGTGATAATACCGATTTCCAAACCCAGTTCCTCTACACGTGCCTTAAACTGGCGGGTGCAGACAACTTCAAGGCCTGAAACAACTTCCCCGATTTTGTATGGGTCGCAGTCAAATGCCGCACGAATAGAGAATCCGCGAAGAGCGAATTCTTTGTGACGCAACAAAGCTCGTCCAAGGTTGCCGACGCCGACAAGGGCGCAACCCCAGACCCGGTCTACACCGAGAGACTGCTTGATTGAAGAGATGAGTTCATGCACATAGTATCCGACACCACGCACACCGAATTCACCGAAGTATGCCAGATCCTTACGAATCTGAGAAGGATTGACCGAACAGGCCCGGGCAAGTTTTTCAGAGGAAATAACCTCTACTCCGTCCCTCTTGAGTCCTGTTAATACCTGTATGTAAACAGCGAGCCTTTTAATGGTCGCTTTGGGGATATTCTGGGTTTTCACTTTAGTTTCCTATTTTCCATGACAAATGCACTTGCACGAAAAGTCTCGGCTGGTAGTTTTAGGTTCTGAGGTCCGGAAGACCACTACCTTCCCTCGCAAGTTCGATTAAGTCCCCTACTGGAGAGTCGATACGAACGCAACCTTTTCCGCCACCTTCCATTAGATTAATATACACTAAAACCCTTGGTTTCGGCTACCCTTTGCATGCATATTATTAATTTATGCAAGGGATTATAGCCTTAATGCCAGTAAAACCCCGATACCGGCACGAAATATGTGAAAAAATTAACAATACTTGCGGAAAAAAAAGGAGGTCCGAAGACCTCCTTTAAATATTTCCAAATCCTTAAAACTAACCGATGAGGGGGTTAGCGAAGAGAAGGATCAGGTTAACAACGAGAGCGTAAATAGCCAGGGATTCAACGAATGCCAGACCAAGAATCAGAGTAACAGTGATTTTACCACCAGCTTCGGGGTTACGTGCAGTACCTTCACAAGCAGCTTTCAGACCGAGGCCCTGACCGATACCACAACCAGCAGCAGCGATAGCCATACCGATAGCGGTAGCAGTAGCGGTTGCGGAAGCAACTTCGGGAGCTACGCCAGCAGCGAATGCTGCACCAGCAGCGAGAACCAGAGCCATGGTGTTCAGAACGATAAGCAGAGCTTTACGCATTGTAAAATCCTCCAAAATATAAGTTTATTTAACAGGTCGTTAGACCATTTCCCCAAAATTAATTTGCCTGAATCCTAGTGAGCTTCTTCCAGAGAACCTTTCAGATAAATCATGGTAAGCATGAAGAAAATGAAAGCCTGGATAACCTTTGCCAGCATGAACAGGAAGTACATGGGCAGGGTGGAAACTACAGGAGCAAGCAGGAACAGAAGTACGAGAACGATTTCCTCACCGCGGATGTTACCGAACAGACGCAGAGTAAGCGAAAGCGGACGCGAGATGTGGGAAACCACTTCGATGATAAACATCAAGGGAGACAGAGCCGGAATGGGGCCCATGAAATGCTTGATGTAGTGGGCACCATGAAGTTTGATGCCGATGTAGTTGTAGTAAAGAAAAGTACATACAGCCATTGCTGCGTTAGTGTTGACGTTCGCAGTGGGAGCGTCAAATCCGGGAATAAGACCCATGAGGTTCAGTGTGAGGATGTATACAAAAAGAGTACACATGAAAGGAAATACTTTGCGTCCGCCCTCACCGACGTTACTGACGACAAAATCTTCCAATCCCCCGATGATGATCTCAGCAAGGTTTTGCACCCCGCCGGGAACCAGACTGAGCCTTCTGGATACAATAAAACCCAGTACAAAAAGAACACTCATTCCGAACCATGTGTACCACACGTGGTTGGGGATGTGAGTTCCCAGAGCGTTGTTAAGCTCTGTCATGATCAATAATGGATGTGGTAAACCTCCAGCCATGATCCTTATGCCTCCTTCACTTTTTGCCGAAACCCGGCTACGCCCCAAAATATCGCATTCACAACTACCGTACTAAGACCGGCCAGAAGAGCGTATATGGAACACTGCCCCCAGACTATCAGACCGTAGATAGCCAGCCCGGATAAAATGAGCCGACCGTAGAAGCGAATCAACAAGGACACAACCGCGCCCTTGCGCATGTAAGCCAGATGCTGACCAAACTTAGCCAGCGACCAGAAGTTGAACGTAATCAGAACCGCTCCGGCTGCCAGTCCCAGTGCCCAGTGGGCAAACCCGATGGAGACTACTGCAGCAATAAGGCATGTTCCGGCAGTAAGGTACAATTGATTTCGCACCAGACTGCGTACGTCCGGATGAGTGAAGCCCCGCCTGTGGAGGAATGATTCAATCTTCTGATTTATTTTCATTGGTTCCAGGACCTTTCCCCTGATCCTTTTTCTGAATCCGCTGAACTTCGTCGAAAACGTTCTTGAAGCCGGCAGCGATTCCGAAACACAAGAAAACAATTAGAAGCCAAGGCTTCGTTCCCAACCATTTATCGAGATACCACCCGATACCCAACCCGACAAAGGTGGAGGCAACCAGATGAGTTCCGATCGTAGCGGCATTGCCGAGCAGATCGAAGGTCTCTTTATTCCCTTTCAAAAAGAACATGTTGCTTCCGGTCCTTTATTTTATCCGGGATGGAATTTGCTGCGCAAAGCGGACTTTGCGCAAACCTTCACAAGTGAGTTTCGTCTAGCATAATCTTCAAATAAGAGTCAACGGATTCTTCATCCATAAGCTCTATTTTACTGAAAATTTATTCCAAAGATCAGCAGAGGAAACCACCTCGCAACAAAAAACACCTGAATTTCATATCGCTGAAACGATCAACGCGCAACATCAAAATCAATTTTGAATGTCCATTCAACCTATTTTAGGCCTTTATTTTTTCTTAATATGCTAAAATAAAGCACTTTTTATATTTGTAAAAAATTTCACAATCAGCCCTTATCAAGATTTCTGCCCTTAACCGTTCTAAGTGACTTTTTTTTCATATACACGTAAGTCTTAAGAATAAAACCGGACACTGATTTAATAGAGGAAGTTTAAAAAGATATGACTAGTTATGAATTGACTCTGGATAAACTCACATCCAGACAGGAACCTTCTGAAATCAAGTATACCTCCAGCAACGAAATACCTGAATCAAAATATGATTACGATCAGTTCCAGCCTCGGGCTCTACAGGCATTCCGCATGGCCCTTGCTATCAAAGGAACCTGCCATAACCTGTATCTTTCCGGCGACCCCAACCTTGGAAGGAGCTACTTTGCCCGTGAATACTTCCAGCTGCGTGCAGCCAAGCAGGAAACCCCTCCGGATCAGCTGTATCTGCACAACTTTTCCCAGCAGGACCATCCCATCTCCGTCAGTCTTCCGGCCGGACGGGGTAAAGAGTTCAAAAACGCCATGTCCGAAACTGTTTCCCAGATCAAGGAACAGCTTCCTGCATGGTTTGAACGTGAGCCGCACGTAAAGGCCCTCGAACAAATTTCCCGCAGCTTTCAGGATGAACGCGAAGATCTTTTCGCTAATATGGAAGAACTGGCCAAGGAACGCGGTTTCAGTCTTGAAATAGATGATCACGGCGGCCTGACCCTGATCCCGCTGGTGGAAGGCCGTATATTAAATGACGACGAGTTCGAACGCCTTGATCCGGAAGTGCGCAAAAGACTGCGCAATGAGGCAGATGATCTTCTGACTGAAATGACCACCATACTGCGCAGGATCAGCAAAACCGAAGAAGGTTTCCGCAAAGATGAGCGCAAACTGCATCAGGATTCCGCAACGGAATTGCTCAAGGACCTGATGGCTCCACTGCATGAGAACTTCGACGAATTTGAGAAAATCAAAGGTTATCTGGGTGAACTTGAAGATGAACTGCTTGATAATATCGAACTGTTCATGCCCAAGGAGCCACAACCAGCATCACCAATATTGGGACTGCAACTGCCTGAAGCTTCTCCTGTAGAGGATCTTTTTGCACGTTTTGAAGTCAACCTTCTGGTCGACAACAGCAAGACCAAAGGTGCCCCGGTTGTAATGGCCGACCACCCGACCCTGTTCAATCTGCTCGGTTCCATTGAAAGGGAATCGGAAATGGGTGCCCTGTACACAGACTTCACCCTTATCCGGGCAGGAGCCATCCACAAGGCCAACCACGGTTATCTGATTGTTTACGTCGACGATATCCTGACCACTCCCTCTTCATGGGAAGGTCTTTTGCGGGCACTGCGCACCGGACAGGCCAAAATCGAAGATCCGGGTGACGGAGATCAGGTGCGCACAAAAACCATCGAGCCGGAGCCGATCCCCCTTGATCTGACCGTCATTCTGATCGGTTCTGAAGAAACATACGAAATATTACTGTATAATGACGAACGGTTCGGGAAATACTTTAAGCTCAAAGCCCATATGCAGCTCAGTGCTAAGCGCAACTCCGATAATGTAGAACGATTTGTAAGGGTTCTGGGCAAGATCATTGGTGATTCCAAGTTACAGCCTTTTGACCGTGAATCACTGGCAAGGATTGTAGACTACTCCAGCCGTCTGGCTGAAGACCAGAAAAAGCTTTCCCTGCGCATCCCCTTGATCAAGGAAATGATGGTTGAAGCTTCCGCCCTTGCAAAACTTGACGGCAAAGAGGAGGTTGACCTTCCGGCATTGGAGGAAGCTATTTCCATGAAAGACTTCCGCTCCAATCTTTATGAAGATGAATATATGAATGAGTATGACCGTGAGGTCATCAAGGTGGAGACTTCCGGTCAGGGAGTAGGACGGGCCAACGGTCTTTCAGTTACCCTTTTCGGTAACTATGAATTCGGCCTTCCGCACCAGATTTCCTGTACCATCGGCGTAGGGCATGGCGGAATCCTTGACCTTGAACGCGAAGCACGCATGGGCGGACCGATCCATACCAAGGGGATGATGATCATCAAAAGCTACCTTGTAGGACTTTTCGCTCAGGATAAGCCTATCGTGCTCACAGGCTCCCTCTGTTTTGAACAGAGCTATGCCGGTATCGAAGGAGACTCTGCATCCGGTGCCGAGCTTGCGGCATTGCTGTCCGGCCTTTCCGGAGTACCCATCAAATTCGATTACGCTTTCACCGGAGCTGTCAGCCAGTCCGGGACCATTATGGCTGTCGGCGGAGTAAGCCGCAAAATCGAAGGTTTTTTTGAAGTATGCCGCCGCAGGGGACTGAACGGAAAACAGGGTGTTATCATTCCGGCGGATAATGTGCTAAACCTCATGCTCAGAAGTGAAGTTGTTCAGGCCGTTGAAAACGGAGAATTTCACATCTATCCGGTCAAAACCATCGAGGAAGCCATCTTCATCCTCACCGGTATGGAAGCAGGAGTCCGGGGCGAAGACGGCAAATTTCCCGAAGGAACCCTTTACCGCAAAGCGGACGAAAGACTTGCGGAGCTGGCAAAACTGGCCAGCCTTGCTGAATGTAAAAAATAAATCCGACAGGAAAATCATATGTCCAATTCATGGATAAAATCGAAGATGCCCGAATTTGTGCGGGACACATTCAGAGACTTCTGCCTTGCGGGCAGTGCGCTGGAAGAGCAATTCGAGACATTCGACCGCGAAGGCAGCGTAAGTTTTGAAGTCCTTGATGACCTAATCGGAACCAAGATGAACAAGGGTCTGCTCTGGCGTTTAAAAGATACAGCCCATCTGCTTTTCCGTAATGAGGAAGGAGATCCCCTTTCCGGGCGTTTTCTTGACTGGGGAATGGGCTACATTTTTCACGAAGCATTCAAACTTCGGGAAGATGCCTATCAAAATCTGAACTACGCCCCGCTTTTCTCTAACCTGCGCGGCAAAGACACCGCCCTGCCTGAATCAGTTATCGGACAGGACTTTGTTCAGGTTGTCGAACAGACCGAAGAAAGTATGGAACGAGAAATCAGCCGCATAAGATTTATTATTGCCCGCTGCCGTAAACTCTTTCCAATTTATCTGAAAAGTCATAAAGATAATGCCCTTCTGGGTAGGTTGCTTTTTTCTCAGAACCATCTCGTGCATGAAGTTTTTCGTGAAGAATACGAGATACTTGTTGATACAATTTATGAAGATGAACCTGAAATGCTATATGTTCTTGCATCACGAAGCCTACGCCTTGGGGGGTGGATGGAGAAGGCTGTAGAAGCCACAGGACTTGCATTTAAATTAAACCCAAGCAACCCTAGGGTGTTGCAAGAAAAAGAAATAGTTGATAATTGGACGAAAACAGTTAAAGTATGACTAAGCAAGCGAACAATTCTAAATATCGCAGGAGGCCTTGAAAAATGAAAAAACTGATCTTGCTCGCAATCGCATTCAGCCTGATGTTTACATTAGGATGTGCTAAAAAGCAGGTCCAGCAGGAAGATGTTGTGGTTGTTGAGGAAACTGAAGTTGTAGTTGTTGAGGAAGAACCCGCTGCAGAAGTTGTTCCCCCGACTCCCATGGAAATCTACGAAAGTGAGTACAAAACTCTGCCCACTTCCCACGTAGTAACCAAAGGCGAATGCCTCTGGTGGATCGCTGAATACAAACAGATTTACAACGATCCTTTCATGTGGCCGCTTATCTACAAAGCTAACAGAGACCAGATCAAGAACCCTGACCTGATTTACCCCGGTCAGTCTCTTGAAGTACCCCGCGCTGGCTACAGCCTTGACGAAGTTAAGGAAGCCCGCAAACAGGCAGGTGCTTCCTGGAAAGCCCTTGAGCCCGCTGAGAACGCAATGGTTCCCGGTGAAATGAAGGCAGCTCTCGGTTACCTGTAGAAATACAAGTATACGAATGCACAAGCCCGGTTTCCTGAAAAGGAAACCGGGCTTTCTTTTTTCCTTCCCTTGAATTTTAACTGAAATACGGGGTATAAAGAGACTAGTCCATATTCTTCAATTAAAATGATTTCAGAAGCCGGAGGCATATGAAATTTACCAACTGGCTACGTTCGGGATTCGGCAAGCTGGTCATTGCCACCGCTTTACTCCTGCTCTTAAGCACATTCGGATTCTACTGGATAGAACTGAGCGAAGGGGAGGATGCCCGGATATCCCATGCCTTCTGGTGGGCCATAGTAACCCTGACCACAGTGGGCTACGGTGATATGGTTCCAACAACCATACCGGGAAGAATCCTCGGCGGACTGGTTATGATCTCCGGCATCGGGCTGGTGACATCACTCACCGGTAATATGGCTTCCATGCTGGTGGAGCAGAAAGCCAAAAAACGCAAGGGGCTGTTATCAGTGAAAGCCAGCGACCATGTAATAATACTCGGCTGGAATGACTATGCCTTTGGTCTGATCGAGTCCCTTAATGAACAGATCTCTCCCAAAAAACTGCACTTGGTCATTGTCAGCGATCTTGAAAGCCAGATCAGGGATGAAATCGCCTTTAAACTGGATATGGGCGAACAGCTTAATTTTGTACACGGCAATATTAGTCAGGCCAATGTAATATCCAGAGCCAATCCGGGCGAGGCCCGCAATGTATATGTGCTCTGCCAGAATGGAATGGACAACAAGGAATCCGACCAGCAGGCAATATACGCGGTTCTTGCTCTGCGGACTCTGGCACCAAAGGTTCCGGTTTACGCTGAAATTGCCCGTCATGAAAACAAAGAGCATCTGCTCCGCGCCGGAGCCAATGAGATCCTTGTTCGCGGTGAAATTTCCGGGCGAATGATGGGAATGATGGGTGCAAGCCCTTCCATGTGGTCGTTCTTCCGTAACCTGCTGGGCATCGGGGAATCTGGAATGCTTCAGTTTCGCCCCTGCAATGCCGAGGAGCGGCAGATGAACTGGGGAGAACTCAGCATCAAAGTCAGAAACAGCAGCGGATGCCTGCCGGTGGCGGCCTGCAAACTGGGCAAAAACCTCACCCTTCAGGATGTGCTTGATGAAGGTTCCGCACTGGATCAGTTCATCATGGAATTGTTTAAAACCTCCGGTCAGGATACCTCGCTGGGCATGCAGGGGCCGAAAGTCCAGATGAATCCTCCGGACGATGAACTCATGGAAGATTATGACGCACTGCTGGTCATAGGTGCTCCGGGAGGGCCGGAACATGGCTGATTACTGGACGGCTATCCCACTTTTCCAAAATCTCGAGCAGGAAGAACTCCAACAGGTTAAATCTATTTTTGCCAATATTGCGGTGCGCTCCGGCACGGAAATCATCTCCGAGGGAGAGGAAGGGGATGAAATGTTTATCCTTGTGGACGGAAAAGTCCGCATTACCAAGGCCATGCTCATGAAAGGCATGTCCTTACCTTTAAGTGAGATTAAAAACACCTGTAAGGTACTGGCCAACCTTGATGACAGCAGCTATCCCATGTTCGGCGAGATAGCTCTCATTGACCGCGACCACCGCTCAGCAACAGTCACAGTGGTTGAAGATTCCGAGTTTCTAGTTACTGACCGCTTGAAATTTTTCGACTTTGTGGAAAAGCACCCGCAAACAGGCTCCAAATTACTCATGACTATCGGTAAGCGACTAACTGCAACAGTGCGCCGAAACAATAATGAACTGGTCAAACTGACTACCGCACTGGCGCTGGCTCTCTCCCGAAGCACTAAATAACGAACAAGCCGGAAAGAACACTGAATATATACCCCCAGCAATCTCCTCCCGGCTGTGAACACTATCAAACTAGTCTCGTATACGATGTAATTCCACTTTGACCCTGTTGTTTGCATTGGGGCATTCCCAGACTTGAACATCAGGATCATCGCCAAAAGGGAAAGTTCCGCCCAACTGCAAAGTTGTCACCCACCCTGCAATATTTTTATAAAACAGGCCGCAAAAATCACCGCACTTATGGGTGCTGAGTTCAAATTCATCACCGGCCTTCATCCCGATTGTACAGTTCCCTTTGGTCTCAACAACTTTTGCTACAACCTTACTGCCGATAGCTGGAAATTTTACAGGCATTAATCTGCTCCTTAATTATTGGGTTCATGATGATTGCATAAGCACTGCCCAACTATCTAAGGAAGCAAACGAGTAAATTCTGTAGCCAAGACTACATTAACAATTTTTAAGCGTAATAATCTTATTGGTGCAGCATATTCTGCCCTTGGAGATCAATGCCTGCATAGCTTTAGTGATACTGACCCGGTGCGCTCCAACCAGAAAAGCCAGTTCTTCGTGAGTTAATTTGAACGGGAAAGTGTACTCATCACCAATCCGGCAACCATGTTCCTTGGAAATACTGGAAAGGACACTGTAGAGCCTGTCTTCAAGGTTGACCTCCGCAATACTTCCAATCCTGTTGGAGAGTGCCGAAATCTTATTGCTCATGGACTTTATCACACTAAGTCCAATGTCCGGTTTTTTCCGGACAAGCGACTGGAAATCACTCAAATTAAAGCCGCAGGTAACTGTGTCATCTATTGCCATGGCACTTACAGGATAGGCTTCAACACCGGAAAAGATATCTTCACCAAGCACATCGCCATACCTACGAAAATCAAGGGTCACTTCTGTACCGTCTTCACTGACCTTGCTGAGTTTGATACTTCCCGATCTAATAAGAAACAATTCATCAGCCTTTCCGCCTTGGTTAAAGATAAGCTGTCCGGCAGGTATCTCCCTTCTGATGCCTATGGTCTGCAAATCTTGCAGCTGGCTCTCACAGAAATGATCAAATATCCAAAAATCCTTTAAGCATTTGCCTGTCCCGGCTGAATCCGCAGCTGCACATTGATCACATACACATCTCATATAGTAGTCCCTATCTTTGTTTGAAACATTTGTTCATGTGAATTTGTCACAGCAGAACCATAGGGTCCAGCATTTCAGCGGCATGTTTGCGGTATATCATGCATGCAAAATATAAAATTAATCATACCTTTTTATATCTATAACAATGACTGCTGGACTTTAACCCATTCAACAACTATGGATGGATTACCGATTATTTCCTCAGGACATCGGTAAATAAAGATTTTTCCATATGACGGAGGCTCCAATGTCCAGATATGTACTTATGCTTGCAGTCCTGCTGCTGCTCATACCCGCAGGCTGTGCAAAAAAGAAAGTTTATTCCACTCCCGCAATCACTCATCATAAAGTGAAGAGGCAGGATTCCCCCAATGTGGTCAAGCCGGTCCTGAAAACAGACCCGTACACCGTACATGGCCGGACCTATATTCCCCATCTCAGCTCCAAAGGCTACAAAGCTCAGGGACTTGCTTCATGGTATGGTGACGACTTTCACGGCAAGACGACAGCTAACGGCGAAACATATAATATGTACGCTATGACCGCAGCCCACCGGACCCTGCCCATGGGCACCATGCTTGAAGTTACCGACCGCTCCAGCGGGCGCAAGGTAATCGTCCGGATTAACGACCGCGGTCCCTTTGCCGATCCAGACCTGCGAATTATCGACCTTTCATACTCTGCTGCATCCAAGCTCGGCATTGTGAACAAAGGTATCACCCCGGTTGAACTACGTGCCATTGAAGATGTTAACGTGGAACCGGTAGAGGCCACTGAAATTGTAGCTGAAACAGCAGCTCCGGCAGAAGAGGCTGTAATGGAAGAAACTGTGCAGGCCGCACCTGAAGTTGAAGAAATCATCATCACTGAAGAAGCGACTGCTCAGGCCCACTACTACATTCAGGTGGGTGCATTCACCGACCATGACCGCGCTCAGAATGTGCTGCAATCCCTGCGAGATGGCGGCTATAAGGAATCACGCATGGTGGAAGTGAACGTAAACGGCCAGCAATTCATGCGAGTTCAGGCGGGATACTTTTACAACATCCCGGCTGCCGAAGATGCTATGACTAGTTTAGGCGATGAATACGGCAACGTAATTCTCGTTACTGAATAGTTCACAAAATACTGAAACAAAAAAACGCCCTGTCGGTTCGACAGGGCGTTTTTTTGTGCACATCAAATCTGAAAAGAACCCGCTATCTGATAAATTGCACAAAAGTACGAAACAGGAGCCGGGTAAAGCCCAGCTCCTTTGTTTCATTACAAAATATCAAAGCGGGAAAAATCCAGACTGCAATGCAGGCTGTTCTATCCGTTCAGTTCAGCCCTGAACTTGCGGGAGAGCCTGAAAACAACAACCTTGCGTGCGGGCAGGGTGATTGCTTCATTGGTCTGGGGGTTGCGTCCCTTACGAGCATTTTTGTCGTAAGCTTCGAATTTACCGAAACCACTGATCAACATGGCGTGATCTTTCTTCACGGCCTGCTTCATGATGTCGAGGATGGATTCAACCAGTTCCTTGATTTCAGCTCTGTTCCGGTCAGTCTTTTCATAGATGTAGTCAACAACGCTGGCTTTAGTAAGGGTGTTTCCGGTAGCCATTCCTTTCCTCCGTTGTCCCCGGCCCTGCGGTCAGGGGCGGCGGTTTTAATGTTAACCGTGCCGACAAAAGAGCCGAACACGGCGATTCAGGTAAAAAGGCGTTATCGTCTGAGAATAAATTACTATTAATTTATCCCATTATCATCTTTTCTATCTTTTGGGCAAGCTCAGATGCTTCATCCATACTTTCATATTCACTCTGGGCCCAGTGGACGAAACCGTCCTCTTTAAATCTGGGAATAAGGTGAAAGTGGGCATGGAAGACCAACTGTCCTGCCGCTTCATTATTGTTCATAATCAGGTTTAAGCCATCAGCGCCTGTTGCCTTGACTATGGCATCTCCGGCAAGCTGGGCGGCGGTGATTATATCCTGCCCCAGTTCTGCGGGCAGATCCCAAATATTTTCGCAGTGCTGCTTGGGAATTACAAGAGCATGGCCTTTATTGACCGGCCCGATATCCAGAAAGCTGAGCACCTTATCTGTTTCATAAATCTTGAAGCAGGGAATTTCACCGGCTATAATTTTGCAGAAAATACAATCCTGATTACTCATAATGAATACTGCTGTTCCCACAGTTGCATGTTATAACAAATAGTCTTAAACCGACCCTGAAAGCTTCAAGAGACAGTTATATTTAAATAAATAACCGACCACGTTTTTTTAATCAAGCTAATTTATTAAACAAAGGCATGATTTGTCTTATTTTTTCGCCTGAACACCATGAAACTATGAGCACTACATTTTTTAAACATCCAGAACCGCCCCACAAAAAAACACGCATCTGGCCGGTTTTTATGCCTTTTATGGGCTGCCCTACAAAATGTATTTATTGCTCTCAAGATAGACAGACTGGAACAGGAGCTAAGACATTAAGCGAAATATATCAAGACATTGAGCATGAAATTCCCACATTTTTCGCTCAAGGCAATCGCAAACCACTTGAATTGGCATTTTTCGGTGGAACTTTTACCGCACTTCCCTTTGAATGGCAGCAACGTTTCATTTTACTTGCCGCAAAATTCAAACAAAAGGGGTTCCTGACCAAAGTACGCTGCTCCACAAGACCGGACTGTATTGAGTCAGATCAGATTTTAAAACTGCGGGAATCCGGACTGGACATGATTGAACTGGGCATCCAGAGCTTTTCAGCAGAAGTTCTGCGCCGCTCCGCACGCAACTACTCCCCTGAAACTGCTATCAATGCTTGCCGCACCATCCGGGAAAGCGGTCTTTCGCTGGGTATTCAGCTTTTACCCGGGCTGCCCGGAACAAAGCGCGGAGATTTTCAGCGCGACATCAGCCAAACCATTGGTCTCAAGCCCGATGCGGTGCGTATCTATCCCTGCCTAACGGTGAAAGGAACCGGACTGGAAAAACTATACCTCGCGGGTAAATACACTCCGTGGTCTTTGAGCCGAACTGAAGAGGAACTTGCACCTGCCCTGCTGCGTCTCTGGCAGCACAAAATCCATGTTATCCGTATAGGGGTCGCCCACGAAGAAGGCTTTGAAGATAACATTGTAGCTGGGCCTGTCCACCCGGCTTTAGGACAAAAAATCCGCTCCAAAGCTCTTTACCTTTTCCTGAGCTCCCAACTGGCCATGCACGGATCAGAACCAAAACAACTAGTCGTTCCTCAACAGTACTCAGGCGAACTCTGGGGACACAAAGGCAACCTTAAACCCATATATGCCAAGCTCGGCATTACTCCTGACAACACAAAATTCTTGGTATGCAATTTATTTGAAATTGTCCTTAAATAACTATAGTTCTCATTGCTTTTAATAATCATTACTGATAGTCAAAAGACGTTGATTCGGGAAAAACCTTTTCCGAACCTGTAAAATAAGTAATATTAATGAAAGAACTATACTATAGTTGATAAGAAGATTCGTGCCCGCCGAATCAAAGCGGGATTAATAAGGAGGCTGACCATGAGCACACTGAGCGCAGAAGAAAAATACCGCAATTTCATTCCCGAAGAGAGCCGCGAATATCTTGAAAAACTTTTCGCTGAATTCAAACGCACTGTAACTATAGAAGTTTATACTGCCGAAGGTGAACACCGCGAATATAATGATTTTACCCTCAACATCTGTCGCGCTTTCAATGTGATCAGCGATAAGATCGAGTTACGCGAATATGCGGTAGACAGTGAAATGGGTAAAAACCGTAATATTATAGCTACTCCCACCGTACTGATATCACCGGATGAATACGATATCCGTTTTCTGGGTGCACCTGCCGGAGAAGAAGGACGTGCCTTGGTAGAAGCTTTAAACCTTGCTTCCAAAGGTGCAGACGGAATTTCCGAGTCTACAAAAGAAATACTAGAACCGCTTGAAGAAGACCGTCTGGTCAAAATCTTTGCCAGTCCGACCTGTCCCTATTGCCCCGGACAGGCCATTAACGCTTTCAAGGCTGCCGTTGCCAGACCGGATAAGATCTCCGCATGGAATATATCCACCCTTGATAATGAAAACATGGCCCACGAATACAAGGTCGGTTCCGTTCCGCATACTGATATCAATGACACAGTGACTTTCACCGGATTGGAACCGGAAGAAAAATTTATGCTTCAGCTGCTTTTCCTTAAACCACTCGAAGAGGTGGTCGAAGAACAACGAGCGGCAAAAGCGGAAACCACCGAAGACACTGTTTACGAAGATGTTGATCTAGCCATTATCGGTGGGGGACCTGCGGGTATGAGTGCCGGGATTTACGCCAAGCGCAGCGGACTGAGCTGTATCATCCTTGAAAAACAAGGTGTGGGCGGACAGGTTGCTCTGACTCCCAAGGTTGAAAACTATCCGGGATTCACCAACATTCAAGGCTTTGAGCTTGTGGAAATTCTCGGTTCCCATGCTCGTGAATACACCGACATCCAGCAATTCGCTGAAGTTAAGGACGTTAAATATGGTCCTCGTATAGAAATAACTACCGATGAAAAGAACTATCGGGCCAAGGGAGTGCTGCTTGCGACCGGTGTAAATGTGCGCATGCTAGGCGTTCCGGGCGAGGATAAATTTTACGGGCATGGTGTCAGCTATTGCGCCACCTGTGACGGAAACTTCTACAAAGGCGGCAAGGCTGTCATAGTCGGTGGCGGTAACACTGCGCTAACCGATGCCCTGCACCTCAAACATCTGGGCATTGAAACCACAATTGTCCATCGCGGTGATAAGTTCCGAGCTGAAAAGGTTCTGCAGGATTCCGTAAACCGTGAAGGAATCAATATCATCTGGAACAGTCAGGTTACCGAGATCATCGGTGAAGATCAGGTGGAATCTGCACGCATCGTAAACAAAGACGGCACTGAAACCATTCTTGATACTGATGTAGTCTTCGTTGCTATCGGACATACCGCCAACACCGAACTTGCTGAAAAACTGGGATGTGAATTGCGCCCGGATGGTTTCATCAAAGTTGATCCCACCCAGCGCACCAGCGTGGAACGGGTTTATGCAGCCGGAGACGTGACCGGAGGCGTACGCCAGATCATTACCGCCACCGGACAGGGAGCAGCCGCAGCACTGACCGCCTTTGATGATTTCACCAGACTATTTGATGACATCAAGGATAATACTAAGAATATTTGGTAAAAAATTAAGCGTCCTGTTTTCTAAAAACAGGACGCTTTTTTGTTGAATTAGTTCGGAAACAAATCCTGCTCTGTAGCTAGAAAATTATTCACTGTCCGGCCAAGACCAACAGGGTCCTGATACATGAGCCAGTGGGTTGCATTCTTGTAGCGTATCAGCCAGCTTCCTTTTAATTGGTCCGCTATTTTAGCGGACAGCTTCTCAGGCAGGATATCATCATCCAGACCGGAAATGACCAGCGTAGATTTATCAAGACTGTTAAGCTGCGAACAGCATCCATCCCACTCTATCATGGCATCAGCCTGAGCCTGAATTATTGACGTGTCTGGAGGACTTGCCGGACGTGGCAGCCTTGCGTAGGCATCAGGATACTTTTCAATCCAACCGGACGGGAAGAAATGGCTCAGCAACTCTTTGACATCCATCTTCAACAATTTTTGGGTAATATCTGCAACAGGCTTCGCTTCGCAGGAAGCACCAAGTAAAACCAGCTTCCCTACTTTGTCAGGATAATTAAGCGTCATTTCCTGAGCAATCAGTCCGCCCATGGACCAGCCGAACACATCAGCTTTTGGATAGCCGAGTTCACCTAACAACCCGGCACTGTCCACGGCCATACGGGAAATGGTTATTTCCTCAGTCCCATTACTTGAACTGCCCATGCCCCGGTTATCAAAGATGATCACCGTATGCTCCTTGCCCAATTCACGAACCAGCTGCGCATCCCAAAGATCCATAGTCCCGGCAAAACCCATGATCATGAGCAGAGGGGGACCCTCGCCAAATGTTCGGTAAGCAAGCTGCACGTCATCAACCTGCATTACGGATTTCGGCAAAGGAGCAAGATAGTGCTCGGAATCAGGCACATTCTTTTGTGCACATCCGGCCAAAAATACAAACAGGAAAAGAGGTACGATTAAACGACGCATACGGTCTCCGTTTCTAAGATTTCATATCAGATTACTCTTCATCACTCTTTTTGGGAAGCTGACCGGCTTCAGCCTCTTCTGCAACCTCATGCTCATCAACTTCATCTTCATCCGTGATATGATTAACAGGTTCTCTCTCAACAGGAGTATCAAGACCCTGCCCCTCGGTTTCAGACATCTCTTTCTTTGCTTCGGCTTTACCGAAATGATCCGTAATAACCTCATTGCGTACCTTGGTTATACTGAAAGGTTCGCCCTTACTGACCAGCACAGCCACGCGGTGCAGGAAATCACGAATTGCTGCAGCCTGATCACGCAGATCACCGCAAATTATCTCACACCGCTCACTTATATCGCGCAGGCCGTTGATCATAAGGCGGGATTCAGGATTATCCTTAAGCAAAAACAATGTAGCCAGCATTGATGCATCAGCTCCCCCCAGTCCGTCAGGAATTGCAGCGTAAATCTGATATTCTTCACTGACAGCATCCTCAACCATTTCCTGAACAATCGTGATTAAAGCTTCGTCAGTCCCCATTTCATCTTTGCGGCTGAAAATAAGCAGCCACATGGAACGCATTTCAGCATCAAGACCTGAATCAAGGATGTCTGATGTGCTTAGCACTCCTTCCACGAATCTTTTAAACAATATCCGACAGGCCAGATTAATCCGCTCTTTCTCACCATTGAGCTGTGCCCTTTCTCTCAATTGACGGTCGGCCATAATCATTTCCCTAAGCTCACGGCGCATTTCAGCATCACTCAGGTCTTCCAGCTCTGCTTCAAGCTGCTCTTCAGCCATGTCGCGCAGGGCGTAAAATTCCTGCTTCATATGCTGGTTACGGGCCTGCGGTTCAAGCATTTCGTAAAGGCGATCATAGTGGCCTTCGCCCAGCTGGGCTTTCCAACTCTTGCACAGAATTAACGCAGTCACCGGATCTTTAACCCCGATAGCTTCCAACGCCCCGGCATACATGGCCTGCTTTACTGTAAGCAAACGCAATTGCAAAAATTCAGGATTGCTACCCCTGTATAGCCGCAGAATAGCCCCCTCCAGCAGACGTTCCCCATGTTTCAGCGAAGCAGCATCAGGACTGAGATTAACCGCCTTAAGCACTGAATCTATGGTTGCTGCGGCTGTAACCTCCTTCCAGTTCTGATATTCCTGACTCTGGTGACGGGCAACAGCATCCACTGCTGTCTTGCGTCGTGATTCCAGAATATCCATAAAACGGGTCCGGCATTCATCATCGGGCAGCCCGTCACGCAGCCTTCCCCCTTCTTCTGTAAAATAATCGTTAACCTCAAATACTGCCGACTGAGCATCCCCCGCCCTTAATTCCATCAAACCTGATTCAGGGTTGGCCAGAATCTCCTGCAAACCACTTTCAAAGCGGTTGTAGGCATCCAAGACCCGCAAATCGCGCTCTTCCTCTTCCCGGTCCCGAGCACGCTGCAACAGCGCGGGCTCAATATTTTTCAACGATTTCAACTTCTCCAGTTCAGGACGTATGCCTTCTCCTGCTTCAGCCCCGAACAAACCGTCAGCAGCCAGTCCCTTTACAAAGTTACCACCTTTCGTATTTACGACCTTCATTGCCATTTTCTCCTGTTACATATTGATTTAAAGCGCAAAATCACAGACACAGAAGCGCAAAATAGCAAAGAGGGCGGACCGGAGTCAGGTAACTCAGGTCCGCCCTCTTTTGGCAATCTTAAGAATCTCATCCATCCAACAGATACATCCACTACCTGCTGAATATAGGGAGTTTTTAAACCCTTTCAGGAGAAGGGTATAAAACCGGCAGCGGCAAACATCCCGAGCCACTGCCGATTTATTGTACTGTAATTAAAGAAGTATCCTTAGATACCGCATTTTGCCATGTAGTCGATCAGGTCGGCCAGACGGCAGGAATAACCCCATTCGTTGTCGTACCATGCGTAAACCTTGGCAAGGTTGCCGCCCTGTACAACGGTGAAGTCCGCTTCGACGATACCGGAGTGAGGATCGGCGAGGAAGTCGGAGGAAACAAGAGGAGCTTCGGAGTAACCCATGATGCCCTTGAGTTCGCCTTCGGATGCGGCTTTCAGGGTAGCCTTGAGTTCTTCGGTGGTGGTGTCTTTTTTGAGCACTGCAACGAAGTCAACAAGGGATACGGTGGGTGTGGGAACACGCACGGAGTAACCTTCGAAACGGCCTGCCATTTCGGGGATAACCAGAGCAACAGCTTTAGCCGCACCGGTGGAGGTGGGGATCATGTTGCAAGCGGCAGCGCGGGCACGACGCAGGTCCTTATGGGGCTGGTCGAGGATACGCTGGTCGTTGGTGTATGCGTGAACAGTGGTCATCACACCTTTCTCAATACCGAACTTCTCGTGCATGGTCTTAACGATAGGCGCGAGGCAGTTGGTGGTACAAGAAGCGTTGGAAATAATGGTGTGCTTTGCAGGATCGTAATCCTTGTGGTTAACACCCATTACAACGGTGATGTCCTCTTCCTTTGCAGGAGCGGAGATAACAACTTTCTTGGCGCCGCCTTCAAGGTGCTGCGCAGCGGTAGGACCGGTTCTGAAAATACCGGTACACTCGATTACGATATCAACACCGCACTCACCCCAAGGAATCTGGCGGGGATCACGCTCTGCGAAGTTCTTGATGGTGTAGTCGGAACCAACGAACATGGTGGTGCCTTCTACTTTCACTTCTGCAGGAAACTTACCGTAGTTGGTATCTCTGGCAAAGAGAGCTGCGTTTGTTTCGATATCGAAAAGGTCGTTGATGGCTACAACATCGATGGTGTCACGATGTCTTTCCCAAATGGTTTTCAGAACCTGACGGCCGATACGGCCGAAACCGTTAATACCTACTTTTACTTTGCTCATTTTAAATTCCTTATATTAACACGTCTTACAGATCGTCGACGCGGTAGATGTAATCGTTTGCCAGTTCGCTTGCGCGCTTCAGGGCGCTATACATGCGGGCGTTTTCAAGAGCGAGACCGGAAAGGTCGGCAACGCACTTGAGGAAGTCCAGTTCTTCTTCGGAAAATTCGCGGAGCTCAGCGGAGTATACGCGCAGAACACCGATTACTTTTTCACCGCGTGCGGTAAGGGGAAGAACTACGAGAGAGCAGAGACCTTCTTTTGCTGCTTCTTCAGGATACTGGAAGCGATCATCTTTTCTTACGTCAGCGATGGATACGATTTTACCATCAAGAACTTCCTGGTCCAGACGGCTCTTGGAAACCTCAACAGGACCTTTCTTTTCGTAACGTTCGCTCAGACCGTAGGATGCGTCTGCCAACAGAGTTTCACCCTTGCGATCAAGAAGTCTGATAAAACAACCTTTCAGTTCCATTTCAGTTGCCACTTTCTCGGCAATGCTGTGAAGAACTTTTTCCGGCTCCAGACTGGAGTTAACAGCTCTGGTGATTTCGAAAATTGCTTTGTAGAGTCTGGTTACACCCATTTCTCATACCTGCCTTGTTTATGTTTAACCGAAAGGGCCGCTTAAAGGGCGGACCTGCGTATCAAGTTCTTGGTTAATTGCTTTCTAACAGATTTGAAATCATTTTGCATGCAAAAAATGACCACTTTCTAACATTTTTATGTTTTGTGTTCCTAAATGTTTTTCGTTTATGAAAATTTTGTTCGCTTTTGGCTAGCATAATAAAGTATATATTATTTATAAACTAAATAAACTAAAACTTACTGAAAGCATTGCAGATAAAAGATCTTACTTCAAGAACACAAAAATAATATATTTAATAAAAAAGATCCGGGGCTGGGAAAATACATGATTGGGAAAAGTTCGATTTAGAAATTTTAGCACGCACCCGGAGAAGAGGCTGGCTCAATAATATCAGAATATACCCTGACAGCAACCTATTAAGTTACAAACAAGGCACAATAAAAAGAAGAGCGGAATAATGAAGACGAATTAGGAAGTGGCTTTACGTAAAGCACTTAGAAAACGGGAGCGCAGGGTATCGCCCATCAATCCCTTTTTAACCGGGGAAAGCTTCAGAAAGCCACCCAGAAGCGAGCGCATAAAGTCCTCGCTACGGCTGTTTGGATTATCAAAGATAAGGTTTTGTAGAGTGCCGCGTTCAAGCGATTGCAGAATGACCCGCTCAAAACTGTCTTCGGGATGGATAACACGTTGTTCGCGCTTATCCATCTGTAAAGCACCGGTGGGACATTTAAGCGCGCAGACACCGCATCCGAGGCAAATGTTCTTATTGATTTCAGCAAAACGGCGCGGCTTTTCAGCTCCGGGGACATTTTCCTTATGCATGGTGATAGCATCAATGGGGCAGGCACGTGCGCATTTTCCGCAACCATTGCAATCAGCAAGCTCAATCCCGGCAATAAAGGTGGAGGAAACCACAATGCCCGGATAACCTGAATACTTGATCCCGTTCATCAGGTTACAGCAGCATCCGCAGCAATGGCAGAAGAATCCGGCATTCTCACGAACATTATCAGTGGTCAGGGTGAAACCCATTTCCCGTGAACGAGCCATAATGTCGTCCATTTCAGAACGGGAAATCTCACGGGCAAAATCATTACGGATCAGAAAATCCGCTGCCTCGCCCATAGAAGTGCAGGTTTCGAGGTCGATGCCGCACTTCTGCTCACCAAGGTGCATCTTCTCGTGGCGGCAGGAACAAAGGCTGACCGCAAAGCGGTCCTGCTCCGCGACCATCGCGGAAGCTTTTTCATAATCGAGCACTTCCACATGATCCACATTGCGGATAGTGCCTTCATGAGGCAGGGCACGCATGATGGAAATCTGCTCATCATTACCGAAGTTGGCTTCAAAAAAAGACTTGTCACCGAACATATAATTGCTGAACAGCTCTGCCCATTTAGCGGAATCAAGCTCACCCTTAGTACGCATCATGGTGAATTCAAAAAAGCCGATCACAAAGGGGCTGATCATATATAGATAACGATCCTTCTCCCAGAGATCGCAGACCAGACCTTTGTGACACATGGATTCGAGCATGGGACGCAATGAACGCTCGTCAATACCTGCCAGTTTTGAAATCCGCTCAAGAGAAGAGGGGCGGTAAGGCATGCGCACAATAAGCTCCGCTTCCGCAGGAGAATAAAGAGCCTTAAGCATTTCACGCATGGAATCGGACCACGGCATACGCACGGTGGTTCCGTCCACTTTGTCACCCAACTGACGATAGATATCTTTTCCGATGATGTGTCCCATGAAATGGGACTACAATTGCTAAGAAAAATTGGCAAGAAATGAGTTAGCTAACATCATACCCAATTTGTTTTATGGATTTGATCACTTCCTCGTGGGGAATCTGTTTCCCTTTAGCCAGTTCATCCAATCCTTCTTGGATAGCCTCTTTGAAAGAATCCCTGCCATCCAGAATCACCTTCAAAATCCCAAGCCCCTTCCTTAACTGCTCAATATCCTTGGGCCCACTCAAAGAGAGCCTGATATTGGCCGGGACGGGCCCGCCGCCCACAGCAAATTTTTCAGCTCCAAAGATATTCAATCCCGCTTCGCGGGCGCGTTGCTCAACCATATAGCCTTTCCATGGTTCGGGTAGAGAGAGCCACAGGAAGAACCCAGAAGGATTCACTCCAAGCCCCATGCCATCCAGCAGATCCTCGACCGCTTCAAAACGGCGACGCGCTGCCTGACGCTTGAGCTTAACAGTAATATCCGCTGTCCCATCGGTAATCCACTGACAAAGGAGTTCTACGTTAAGGGGAGGAGTCATCCATACGGTATTAAGTATAGCGTGAGCCAACTGTTTAAAACGTTCACCCTGCGCAACCATAAATGCAACCCGCAAACCAACGGCAATTGATTTAGAAACACCGGCAATGAACACGCTCCGTTCCGGGGCAAATGATGTTATCGGAGGCAGGTCACTTTCCACCGTCAGGGCATAGGCATCATCTTCAATAATGGTCAGATCATGGTTGCAGGCGATCATGGCTATCTGCTCCCGCCGCTCAAGGGGCATGCAGGCCGAAGTTGGATTCTGAACTCCGGGCATAAGCGAAACACCATTGATTTTTTCCCGGCGGCAAATTCTGTCCAGCTGTTCAGGAATCATGCCCTGATCATCCATCGGCACAGGAACCAGCCTGATACCGAGCATATTGGCAAGGGTTTTCATGCCCGGATAAATAAGAGGATCTGTAGCTATACGATCCCCTGACCGGAAAAGACTGCTCAAGCAACAATTCAGCGCATGCTGGGCACCAGAACAAACCAACACATTCCCGGCCGTAGTTTCCAAATGATAACGCTTTGCCCAATCAGCACCGACCTCACGGTGCTCCGGCAATCCCTGCGGATCGGTATAGCGCAGAAAGGCATTCAGATTGCGACGGCGGGTCAGCCGCTTCATACCATCTTGAATATCCGGGTCCAGATCATAGAAGGTATTAACCATACCCAATTCGATCATTCCCGGAGCGTGCGGCTCAAAGGTCACCATTGATGATGACGTGATCGCATCGGAGGCAATGAAGGTCCCCCGCCCCACAGTACCGCAGACGAGCCCTCTTTTTTCAGCCTCGGCATAACCACGGGTCACCGTGCTCACGTTCATCTTCAGATCATCAGCAAGATCACGATGAGTAGGAAGCTTATCTCCGGGACTGAGTTTTCCGGAATAAACATCCCGTTCAATGGCATCAGCCAAACGCTTAAATTTCGGGCGCGAACTTTTTTCGAGTGCAGGTAACCATTTTGTCATGCAGACAATGTTTCATTTGACTGCATACAATGTCAAGCATATGAATACAATTAAGCAGCAACAAGCACACAATCATCCCAAGCTGCTTACAAACCACGTCCAGTGGTCCCCTTGTAGGGCGTTGTCCGGACAACGCCCAACCATCTCAAAATTAACCCCAGTTAACCATACGAAGACGCGAAGCGTAATAAAAGGTTTTGGGATTCTTAAACCCTTTTGCAAAAAAGTTTAAGCCGCCGGAGGCAAAAAAATGCAAGAAAATTTCTGGGCTTTCCTAATATTTGTCATTGTCATGACCGGTACACCGGGACCGGGCAACATCGCATCCATGGCCCTTGGCCAAGCCGTAGGTTTCAAACGTTCAATTCCATTTCTATCGGGCGTGATCATCGGCGGCATGACTATGGATATACTGGCTGCGATAGGTCTGGCAGAACTTTTTCTGGCTTACCCGCAGGTATCCGCTGTTCTCAAGGTCGGAGGTCTTGTCTATATCCTATACCTCGCTTGGAAGGTACTGAACATGCAGGCTAATTCTTCCAATGAACCTAAAGCATTTAAATTTGTTGAAGGGCTGGCCCTGCACCCACTTAACCCGAAACACTACGCAATGACAGTCGCGGCCTTTGCCCAATTTGCCGATCCAAGCGCAAACCGCTTCACTGAAATCCTCATATTTGTAGGCACCTTTACCTGTGGAGCCGCTTTCTTTCACTCCTTGTGGTGCTTTGCAGGTGAATCTTTCATCAAAATGCTGCGCTCTCCCCTCGTGCGTCATACGGTTAATATTTCCATGGTCGTACTCATGGTTGGAGCCACGGCCTATGCACTTTACCAATAACAACTAAGACAAAAGCCATATTTACGGACTGTTCTTCCCTGTGGTAATTACGTCCAATACTCAAATTTACTGTAACCAACTTCATTAATGAGGATTAAATATTATGAGCATGAAAATCGGATGGATCGGAACAGGTGTCATGGGCGGTTCCATGTGCATGCACCTGATGAAAGCAGGCAATGAGGCATTTGTATACAACCGCACCAAGTCCAAAGCTGACAAGCTGCTGGCCGAAGGAGCAACATGGTGCGCTTCCCCGGCGGAAGTTGCGAAAAAAGCCGACATTATCTTTACCATCGTAGGCTACCCCACTGACGTGGAACAGACCATTCTTGGTGAGAACGGCGTACTTGCCAACGCAGATTCCGGAAAGATCATTGTAGATATGACCACTTCCGAACCTGCACTGGCTAAACGCATTGCCGAAGAAGCGACCGCTAAAGGCGTAGGTTCACTTGATGCCCCGGTTTCCGGCGGCGACCTTGGCGCACGCAATGCAACTCTGGCGATCATGGTCGGCGGGGAAAAGAAAATTTTTGATGAGGTGATGCCCCTGTTTGATGTAATGGGCAACAACATTCAGCTTATGGGTAAAGCAGGCGCCGGTCAGCACACCAAGATGTGCAACCAGATTCTCATCGCCGGAACCATGATCGGAACAGTGGAATCACTACTCTATGCATACAAAGCGGGCATGGATCTCAACGAAGTAATTGATGTGATCGGCTCCGGTGCAGCCGGGTCATGGTCCATCAACAACCTTGGCCGCCGCATTGCGGATGATGATTTCAACCCCGGATTCTTTATCAAGCACTTTGTAAAAGACATGGGTATAGCCCTTGATGAAGCCAAACGCATGAACCTTTCCCTGCCCGGACTGGCGCTGGTTAACCAGTTCTACATCTCAGCCATGGCACTGGGTTATGAGGAGCTAGGAACTCAGGCTTTGTATAAGGTTCTGGAAAAGATGAATGGAAAGTAGTCAAAACAAATAATCAGCAAAAGGGCTTCTGAGCAAATACGTTCGGAAGCCCTTTCTGCTTTTGTAGACTTACGGAATATTAATCTTTATATTTAAAGCAACTTATTCACGACCAACAATCAGAGAAAACAATGGCTGAAAAAATATCACTCACACAATCCAGCATAGATAGACAAAACATACTTAACAATCCATTCGCCATTGAAAAACTGCAAGAAACTATAGGTCTCGTCGGCTTTCAATGGAAAGGCAAACCAGTCTTTCTCAAGCAGCAAGTTGCTATTTTTCTGGAAGTGGATGTCCGAACTATCGAAAGATATCTTTCCACCCATGGTGAAGAACTTGAAAAGAATGGGTACACACTCCTAAGAGGAAAAGACCTCAAAGATTTCAAAGAATTATCTAAACAGACCGACATCAATGTCGGTCACAAAGCTCAACGCATTGGAATATTTAACTTTAAATCAGTACTTAACTTGGCAATGCTCCTGAGCGAGAGCGAAAAAGCAAAAGAAATCAGAAGTAGAATATTAAGCATTGTCATTGACACGATAGCCCATAAATCAGGTGGACGAACCAAATATATCAACCAAAGAGATGAAGACTATCTCCCAGCAGCATTTCAAGAAGAAAACTATCGTAAAGAATTCACTGCTGCAGTAAATAGGTATATCGATGCCCCCAATTGGAAATATGGAAAATATACAAACCTAGTGTACGAAAGTATCTTCAAAGAAAATGCTACGGAATATAAAAAAATACTGAACCTAGCTGCCAAAGAAAGGGTACGATCCACCATGTATGCCGAAGTGCTTGACCTTGTAGCAAGCTTTGAAGCAGGACTGGCCGAGGAACTGGAAAATAAGGCCAGAGTTTTAGGACGCCAATTATCAATTCAGGAAGCCAACACAATATTTAGTGACTTTGCAAAACAACGTGCTTTTAAACCACTGATTACTAAAGCGCGATCTAAAATGGCTAGCAGAGACCTCTGCTTTAGAGATGCATTACACTCAAAGCTTGAAGCCTACATTCAGAGCGTCCCTGAAAGTGATTTTGAACGTTTCTTAGGAGAAAAGAGTAAAGACCTTAAAGAGCGTATTGATGAAAACATCGCTGTGTTCAAAAGACTCAAGGATAAGTAGACATGAAGGTCTTCTACATTGACTTAGCCCATGCTGTTGAAGTTCACGACTATATAATCTCCGAATCTGGAGGAACTCATGGGGTTCTCAATTCCGGCAGCCTAGAGAGTGTCCTTGAACTCATTAAAAATGACTCATATTATCCAGATTTTTTGGATAAAATTGCTCATCTCTGTTTTGCAATCAACAAGAACCACGCTTTTAACGATGGCAATAAAAGAACATCCATCGCATTAGGAGCCTTTTTTCTCTCTTTAAATGGCTATGACTACTGTGTTTCTTCATTTATTCGAGAAATGGAGAACTATGCTGTCTGGATAGCTGAGAATAAAATACACAAAGAATTACTACGCAATGTGATCGAAGACATTACTATGGGCGAATTCAGAGAAGAGACTCATATAGCTGTTATGAACGCATTATCGAAATAGAATTGCCAACATTTGTTTTAATTCACAAATAATTGTTGACTTCGTTTTACGATCTGCGTAGAAACGATTTCTCCGGCGCCGAGGTAGCTCAGTCGGTAGAGCAGGGGACTGAAAATCCCCGTGTCGGCAGTTCAATTCTGTCCCTCGGCACCACCTGCCTAGAATAGCCGTTACAACTAAGTTGTAACGGCTTTTTCGTTTTTAAAGCACTTTCTAAACAATCTGACTACTCAGGATAATTAAGATTATCTAAACCAATCCCATCCAGCACTTCCGCGTAATATTTCGCGGCTTCAGTTTTTGCTAAAGACAAATCCATCAAAGTATAATTTCCGCATTCCACAGCAGAAGCACCGGGAACATCGCCTTCAAAATCAGCAGCGAACTTGAACAGTTCCCGAATCAAACTCACAACATCCTTTGAATCATATTTACCATTAAGCAGCAGATAGAATCCGGTCAGACAACCCATCGGGCCGAAGTAGATAATCTTATCACCATACTCAGAGTGGTTACGCAGGAAAGTAGCCCCGATATGCTCAAGGGTGTGTGCTGCCGCAGAATCAAGGGCGGCTTCGTTGTTGGGCTCTTTAACGCGCAGATCAAAAGTGGTGACATTTTCAGCACCGATCTGATCACGGCGGGAGACATAAATCCCGCGCTTCAACTTAGTATGATCTATCTTAAAACTTTCTATTTTATTCATGTACGATCTCTCAAACAAAGCAGCGAAGCTTATTAAAAGTTTTTGAAGAGTCCAGAGAAACTTTTTTCAAAAAGTTTCTCTGGCCGCCGGAGGCAAAATCTATTCACCAAAAGCGCGAAGCGCATCACAACTCTTTCAGCATAGATAAAACCATGCGCACTGAATTGGCTGCGGCTTTTTCCATGCTCTGTTCGTAAATTGCACTGCTTCCGTCTTCGTGCACTTTATCTGATATGGAACGAATCAAAATGAAGGGAACATTAAAGAGAAAGCCTGTCTGAGCAATGGCAGCCCCTTCCATTTCCACAGCCATTACATCTGGAAACTTCTGCTCGATCTGTGAGATTTGCTGCGGAGTATGAATAAATGAATCCCCAGACAAAACAGGCCCCTGATGAACGCTTATAGAATCCTCATTGATCCAAGCTTTTTTCGCTAAACCAAGCAAAAGTTTGTCGGCCTGATACGCTGCGGGCATCTGCGGAATCTGGCCCATTTCGTAATCAAAAGCTGTAGCATCGGCATCGTAATGACGCACTTCAGATGAGACCACGATGTCACCAATGTTGATATTACCGGGAAATGCCCCGGCCACCCCGGTATTGATCAGATAGTCGGGCTTAAATTTATCAAGCAGCAGAGTGGCACCTACTGCCGCGTTAACCTTGCCGATTCCACACAGAAACAAAGCCACTTCCACTCCGTTAATCCTTCCGGTGTGGTAGGTGAACTGTCCGAAATTTTCCGTTTTCGGCTCATCCAATTTATTAACCAGCAATACAAGCTCTTCTTCCATTGCCGCGATAATTCCTATTTTCAAAACAATTTTCCTCTTATCTGTTCCGGCATTCCGCTTCTGTTTAGGAACGCCGTGTTCTTGCTTGAAAGATATACGCAGGGCATGTAATTAGTAAAATTAATAGTTCTACTTTTTTTCATTAATTTAACTTACAGACAGGCAAAAACCATGCTTCCCGACCTGAACAGGCTGAAAGTCTTCTTCCATATCTTCAATGAACAAAGCAGCACCGCAGCAGCCAAAAAACTGCACATCACCCAATCAGGGGTCAGCCAACACCTGAAAAAGCTGGAAGAGGAACTGCAAACCGAGCTGTTCACCCGAGTAAATCGCAGACTCGTACCCACCGCAGCAGGAAAAAAATTGTATGAAATAGTGCAGGACTTCATGGAAGATCTTGAACAGGGAGTCCGACATATAAACGATGGATTGGAAATGCCATCCGGACCATTGCGCATAGGCGCGCCCAGCGAATTCGGGAAGATTTACCTGCCGCCCATCTTCGGTTCATTCAGACGTAAATATCCGTCAGTAACGATGCAATTGGAACTGGATGAACCAAGAGTGCTGTTTGAAAAAGTCGCGTCAGGAGAGCTGGATTTCGCATATATCGACATCCTGCCTTTCTTTATGGACACCCCGGGCGGAACATCGGCCTACTCCATCAAACCTGTGGTGAAGGAAGAATTTGTGCTGGCCTGCTCCGAAGAATACTACCGGGCAAAGGTGAACGGAACAGATTACGAACAGCTCAAGCAATTGGATTTCATCGGATATAAAAAGGACATTGCGCTTTTTCGCAGCTGGTTCAAATTGCACTTTGAGCGCGAACCGCAAAACCTGAACCTTGTTTTCATTGCCGACAGCTCTGAGGCTATTGTCTCAGCCATTAAAGCCGGACTTGGAGTGGGAATTACCGTCAGCCATTTAATGAACAGGGAAATCAATACTGGGAAAATTATCGCCATCCGACCGGACGCAGAGAAACTGCAAAATACCATTGCCTGCGTTCAATTCAAAAACAAGCAGCCCAGCATCACCGAAACTGCATTTCAAGAACATTTCCGGCTGGAACTTAGTAAAAATTATGCGAAGTTGGAATTGATTGAAATTTAGGCAATTTTTAGCGCGAAGCTGTAGCCAGACACAAAACGAAAAAGCCCTCATGATTTCTCATGAGGGCTATTCTATGCACTTAGTGGTGCCGAGGGACAGAATTGAACTGCCGACACGGGGATTTTCAGTCCCCTGCTCTACCGACTGAGCTACCTCGGCGCCGCTGAGGAGAGATTACTAACCAAACAGCACACGCTTGGCAAGCACTTTTTTAATTTTTCCTCAATTTATTTCAAATTTAGCTTCTCAAGAGCCTCATCTGAGACCAATTCACGAATCCTACGACCATACTCATTCTTGAGTTTTTCCATATATTCCGGGTCGGTTTTACCTTTCCAGGTTTTAATTTGATTGTAGCGCTTAGGAATACTGATCTCATCAGGATTATATCCGGTGGCAAAACGTATTTTCCAACGCATAGCCCGGACTCTTTCTCCGATAAGCTCCATATTTTCAGCTATTTCATCATAGCCGACAGACCTCAAGCACTCGGCAAGAACTTCATCCTTGTAGACACCACGCCCGAAGAGGCAGGAAACCATAGAAGTCAGGAACGCCCGTCCGGTTTCATCGCTGATCAGGAAATCGCAGACTTCATCTGCATCCTTGCGGTCATTCTTCTGATCCCATGAGTAACCGCCGGAATCGAGATGGGAATGACGGAAACCAAGCCCTTCAGCCACGTAAAAAGCCTCCCCGGTAGCATATCCGGCCATCTCCTGACCAAGTACGCAGGCGAAATCCTCGCCGCCATATTTCGCGGCTGCCACCAGAGAACCTTTACCCAATGCAGCATAAAACTCGTTTTCCGCATTGCTGAGATATTGCACGGCCTTTTTGTAACCTTCAGCATCACCGAAAGCGAGGGGAACGATTGTTTCGGTCTCGCTGACCAATCCCTTTTCAAAAGCTTCAGTTGCCCAGGCAAGAGCAACACCGCCGGACATTACATCCAAACCGCCCTTTTCCACTTCATCCATTATGCCCAGCACCTGAAAGGCGTCAGTCACCCCAAGCATGGACCCGGTAGCAAAAATGGGCTCGTAATCGTAAGCCACCTGACGATAGAGATATTGGTTATCCTCCATGAACTTTTCACGCACAAACCCGATATGGATACAACCCACCGGACATCCGGCACAGGCCGCATTGCGCAGCAGGGTATCATCAGCAAACTTCTTTCCGGTAATTCCGGTTATCTTTTCATCCTTGGTGGCCTGCAGGTTACGCCAAGGCAAAGATTCCAATTCATTCAGCGCATCGAGATTAGCCGCAGTACCGAGGTTATGATACTTGCTCATCATATCAGTGGCGGTCATCTTCTCGTAAACCTGCCCGTATATTTTGGAATATTCCTTATTTTCCGGCAGCGCAAAAGAACCGTCACCCTGAATCACGATCCCCTTGAGATTCTTAGCCCCCATGACTGCGCCGGACCCCAACCGCCCGAAATGACGGTAGGTGTCAGCATTGATGCAAGCCATTGCTGAGAGCTTCTCACCGGCAGGACCGATGCGCAGGATAGACCTATGACCGGACCCCGGAAACATTGACCGCAGGATTTTACCCGTACTGAAAACGTCTTTCCCGGCTAAAAACTGGACATCCTTAACTTCCAGATGCCTCATACCAAGAGAAAGGCATGATAAGCGCGGAGCACGTCCTTTGATAACCAAAGCATCAAAATCCGCAAAACGGATAGCCAGAGCAGAACGCCCACCTGCATGACTCTCGGCGAACTGATCGTGGTATGGAGACTTGAAGGAACAGACAGTCTTGCTCATAAGCGGGAATAATCCGGTCAAAGGACCGATGGAAAAAATAAGCGGCTGATCAGGATCATCCCAAGGACGGTCCACATGCCCGTATTTATCAAACAGCAAAGCTCCAAGCCCGCTGCCCCCGGCAAATTCGTTTCGCCCGTCAACTTTAACAACATTACCTTTTCCGCTTCCCAGATCGACCACAAGGACCCTGAAGTAATCGCGTATCATTATGAGTCCCTCCTCTCGTCTGATTCAACCATTTCCAGACATTCATGCGGGCAGAATTCAACACACCTGCCGCAATGGATGCATACATATGGACGGTCTTTCAAATCAAGATAAATGGCGTCCACAGGACAGGCTTCCGCGCATTTACCACAACGAATACAAAGATCTTTTTTATGAATGACCCCACCGCCCTTCTTGCGCCCCCTCATGGCACCGGTAGGACAAACTTCGGCACAAGGAGCCGGAGAACAAGCCATACAAACCTTGGCTACAAAACCGGTGGATAGGCCCCCGGATGAAGCAATCCTGATTCCGGCAGTGTTCCATGAGAGCAGCTTGTGGACCAACCGCGCACACGCAAAAGAGCAGGAATGGCAGCCAATGCACCGCTCCATACGTGAAGCTGTCAAAGTTTTCATATTTACCCCGTAAGTTGATTATTCATGCAAAGCATAAACATATATTTCTGTACTTATGGCACCGAACTGAATTTTATCACAATGAATTAGTTTTACAAACCAAAGCATTTTTTATTCGGCCATCAGCGAACCTTACCATCAAAGATGGTAAACAGTAAAAATGATATCATCTAAATAATACCATAATTACCTTTTTAATCTGTAAACACATTAAAAAAACCACATTTAACATGTCAAAATTAGCCTAATAGCTAAACATCAACAGTTATTAACTATAAATTTATATAAAAAATTTGACCGGCAACTTAAATAATATATTATTTAAGAGTAGTGATGAACGGTGTGGAATGTGGGCCCTTCACGCCAAAAGCAAATGGAGGGAAGCATGGCGATGACAGGAGCGCAAATCCGGAAAAAAGTCATGGACCTTTATCCGGAAATTGAAAAATTCAACCTTAACGTTTCGGCGGAGTACAATGCGGACAAGGAAGCCTGGATCGTAACCCTTGAAAATGGATCCAGTTCCATGTTCACACACATGGACTCAACCCATGCGAGCAGTTGCATCGATAAACACAATTGTATCTATTTCAGCAACCAGATGATGGGATTTATAGATAACTACTGCACGGAAAGTGGAGCATGCACGATTTAACAGAGACAGCGCACAATTCGGGGGATTGACCATTTAAGGCCAATCCCCCCTTTTTTTGCTCAACTCCATTTATTGACAGTCGCAATTTACAATTTATATTTTAAATATGATCAATAGAACAAATCGATAAAACATATCCTCTCACTCAAATAAACGGAGGGGGAACTATGAGACTTAACGACTCACAAATCCGGCAGATGGTCATGGACCTTTACCCGGAAATAGAAAGATTCAATATCGGCATGTCCACCGAGTTCAACGAAGAACAGGACGCATGGATCATTACCCTTGAAGACGGTTCAAACTCCTTGTCCACCCACATGGACTCCTCATATGTGAGCAGTTGTTTCAACGAACACAATTGCGTTTACTTCACCAACCAGATGATGAATGTAATCGACAATTACTGCTCGGAAAGCGGAACCTGCTCAGTTTAGACCCCAAAAAAAGGACCAGCCCTTACGGACTGGTCCTTTTGCTTTCTTAATTACGAAACTCTTCGATTATTTTAAGGCTTCAGCCTGCTCCAAATTACCGATACCCTTTCCTTCGTATTCCTTGCCCTTGAGATTAGCCACCAACAGCTTGGTCAGCACACCCTTGGGACCGAGTTCGAGAAAGTTACGCGCTCCGGCAGCGTACTGGTTGGATACAATTTCGATCCAGCGAACAGATGAAGTCATCTGGGAACACATGATCTTCTTGATCGCATCGGGATTTGATTCAGTTTCGGCAGTTGCGTTGAAGTAAACAGGAAATGCAGGTGCATTCCAATCCAACTTGCCAAGGTAGGCTGCAAATTCATCTGCCGCATCCTGAATGAGAGGACTGTGGAAAGCGCCGCTGACCGGCAGAGGAATAGCGCGGCCTTTCTTTTCCTTGATCACGGTTCCGGCAGCATCAATTGCAGCCTTCTCACCGCTGATCACATACTGAGCCGGAGAGTTGTAATTTGCTACACGCAATTCCTTTCCGGTTTCGGATGCACCGAATTCAACAGCTTCTTCAACAGCAGCCTGATCCAGTTTGAGCACTGCGGCCATGCCGTGGTCTTCGTTGGAAACCTGAGACATAAGCTTACCGCGCAGACAGACAGCCTTAATGGTGTCTTCTACGGAAAGAATGCCGGAAGCGCCAAGGGATGCAAACTCACCAAGGCTGTGTCCTGCTGTTGCCGCAGGCTTGAGGCTTTCCTTAAGATAAGACCAGATGGACAGGTTTACCACAGTCAGACCGGGCTGCAATGCATCAGTCTTAGCCATATCAGAAGCATCGCCTTCCCAATAAATTTCACGCAGGGGCAGGCCGGATTCAGCCTCAGCGAATTTCCACATATCCATTGCAGTGGACCATTTTTCAGCAAGATCACGACCCATTCCGGGTTCCTGAGAACCCTGACCGGGAAAAAGTATAGACAAATCAGACATTTTATTTTCTCCTTAAACTACTGCCGGGAAAACGCCGGCCTTTTTATATGATGAAACCTTGTTATATTTTGTTGCTGCACACTCTCTCGCTGGAAACGTGCTTATAGAAAGCAGATTTAAGGACGTTGTTCAAGCTCAATCATTATAAATTCATCAGCGTATCTAACAAGTGAGTTTTTACCTGCACGCCATTCTTTCACCCCATTCTTTTTTTTGGTAACTAAGAAGAAAGCTATAAATATATTGTGGAGATCACGAATGCATATTGAATTGGAACAAACAGGCAGTGTGCAATCCCTTGCAACGATACTGAAAAATACAGCAGCACGGGATGAAGTGAATGGAATAATCGTTTTTGCCTGCGATAAAAACGGATTTAAACCCGAAAATGTAGACCAGATATTTAAAGAATGTCCTGTTCCGCTTATGGGAGGCATATTTCCGGGCATAATCCATCAAAAAGAAAGATTGGAAACTGGTACCATTGTGATCAGCCTTTCCAAGAAGCCAGAGATATCCATAATCAAAGGAATGAGCGATCCTGATACTGATTTCATGGATCCCTTGAATCATATATTTGCAAACGACAACATTCCGGAAACCATCTTTATTCTAACAGATGGTTTTGCCAGCCGGATTTCGTCATTTATTAATGCAATGTTCACCCACATCGGTATTGAACGCAACATCATCGGGGGAGGCACCGGATCACTGAGCCTTAAAAGACAACCCATCATCAGCAATCAGGGATTACTGGAAGATGCAGCCATAATCGGCTTACTGGACACTCAAAGCACAGTGAATATCAGCCACGGCTGGAATCCCATCAAAGGACCTTTCAAAGTAACGGAAGCAGACCGTAACATCATCAAAACAATCAACTGGATGCCTGCGTTCAGCATCTACAGAGAAGTCATCCGCGAGCATTCCGGAAAATATATTACTCCAGAGAACTTCTCCCACATTGCCATGTCCTATCCATTCGGAATTTCGAGCATGTGCAGTGATCCAATTGTCCGTGACCCGGTGATGGTCGATGAAGCAGGGGCTTTGACCTGTGTAGGTGAGATAATGGAAGGATCCTTTGTAGACATCCTCCACGGCAATACGGAATCCCTGATTAAAGCATCAAGCCAGATCTCCACCTGCAAACCCGGATTCAGCTTAGGTGATAACTCAGTGGGCCTTGTTGTAGACTGTATTTCAAGGGCTCTATTTCTCAAAGACAAGTTCGAGCATGAACTGAAAGCCCTGCATCTCCCGGATATACCTCTGCTTGGTTTTCTGTCTTTCGGGGAAATAGCCACTCAGGAAAAACAATCATTGGAATTTCATAACAAGACAACTGCTTTGGCCATATTGGAGGAATTGTGAGCATCAGGATCCAAGAACAACTTCTTTATGAAATAGCCATGTCAGTTGGTAAAAGCATGGACCTTGAAACAATGCTTTCAACTGCAATTTCAACATACCTGCGGCGCCTATGCTGTATGAGTGCGAGGATTATACTGCAAGACAAGGATTCACTTTCCTTCGACAAAGCATTTTCCATTCCCATGAAAGAAAAGCAGCGATCTGCATTTGATGATTTCAGCGCAAAAATTTCAAGCTGTGAAACAGAAGATCAACTAAGTAATCTTAGGGAAAGCCTTCCCCTGCACACTTCTTTTGAAGGGGACCACTACTATCTTATGAATCTGCCTGAAGCTGGATTCCTAATGATCGGGAAAGGTCTTTATCCCCTTCCGCACTCGATGCTTAAATCATTGCAAAAAATCAACATCAGGTTGGCTGAATCAATAATTTCCTGCCAGACGCACCGGAACAATGAAATATTAAATGAAAAGCTCCAAAACCAGATCAGGGAAAGGGAAAAGGCCGAACAGGCTATATTGGAAGAAAGGCAAAAATACAGGGTAATATTTGATAACTCACCGCTTGGCGTTATCTACTTCGACCACGAAGGAGTTATCAGGGACTGTAATCCCAAATTTATGGAGCTTATGGGATCAACAAAAAAAGAATTAATAGGCTTTAGTACCGCAAAAAAAGGTACTCCTGAAATGAGAGAGGTAATGGATAAAGCATTGAATGGTGAGTCTGCCATCTATGAAGGCAATTACATCTCCGTAACGGGAAATAAGAAAATGTATATCAGAGCGGTCTTTAACCCTGTTTCACCGGGCAAAACAACAACTGAAGTTATTGCGACAGTGGAGCAGCTTGGGGAATTCCGGGAAGAATAAATCAGCGGGCCAGAACATCCTCTACCTTAAGCTCAAGCTCTTCTTTATCAATGGGTTTGACGCAATATTCATTGGCTCCATGCTTAAGTGATTCACGGGCAGTCTCAAGGGTCGGATATCCTGTAAGCATGATCACCTTCAATTCCGGCATAAGCTTTTTCATCTCTTCAAGCACTTCAACCCCGGTCATCTTCTTTAATTTAATATCGAGGATAGCCAGTTCAACATCGCTGTCAGAAACAAAAGAAAGAGCCTCCTCTTCCTCAGAAAAAACACTGACTTTGTGCCCTTTGCGTTCAAGAATTCGCTTGAGAAGTATTCCCGCGTCAACAACGTCATCAAGAACAAGAATATGTGCCATAACCAGACTCCTTAAGTTTAGCTGATCAACCATAATATCAAGATGATCATTAGTCGAGCACTCTGTTTTGTGATCTCTTTTGCTCTTATGCAGCACCAAGCAAATTTACCCTCATCTATCAGCAGAATCATTTTTTCTGTTCTTTTCTACAATGTACCTTTATTTTTCGAAATACAAAAATATTTATAATAAAATTCCATTTCGCTAAATTTTACATTCCAGATATCAATAATAACACCCAGACTGCACACAGATTACCATCTATTTCAAAATCCAGACACTTAATTTGATGGACAATAATCGAAATGTATTCTATGCGGTATGCTCAATTGTGCGTTTAGCGCATTTTACATATAGTTTTTGCTGAATCAGCAAAATGGTTGCTGTTTCAGCTGGTTTTTTCTTAAGGAGTTCAAACAACATGCAAAAAAGAGAAACATGGGGTTCCCGTTCCGGCTTTATTCTTGCCGCCGTGGGCTCTGCAATCGGATTGGGTAACATCTGGCGTTTTCCCTACATGGTTTATGAAAACGGTGGTGGTGCATTCCTCATCCCTTATTTCGTAGCAATGCTTGCTGCGGGTATCCCATTCATGATCCTTGAATTCGGTCTCGGCCAGAAATTCAAGGGTTCCGCGCCAAAAATTTTCTCATCCATTTCCAAAAAATGGGAATGGCTCGGCTGGTGGCAGGTAGTGGTTTCATTCATCATTGCCTCTTATTACGTTGTAGTTATCGCATGGGCGATGAACTACGTGGGCCTTGCCTTCACTCAAGGATGGGGAGACGCTCCCAAGGATTTCTTCTTCGGAAGCTTCCTTGGTCTGACCGATTCCCCCATGAACATGGGTAATGTGCAGGGTTCCATCTTCCTGGCAACCGCCGCAGCCTGGGCATTCACTTTTATTGCCCTGTTTACCGGAGTCAAAGCCGGTATTGAAAGGGTCAACAAAGTATTTATGCCCCTTCTCTTCCTGCTTGTGTTTATCTTCATCGGAAGAGGTCTGATGCTCCCCGGAGCAATGGACGGTATCAACTGGCTCTTCAAGCCGGACTTTTCCGCCATCATGGATGGTAAAGTCTGGGCTGATGCATTCGGCCAGATCTTCTTCAGTCTCTCCATCGGGTTTGGTATCATGCTCTCTTACTCCAGCTACCTGCCCAAAGAGTCCGACATCAACAACAACGCCTGCATGACTGTTTTCATCAACTGCGGATTCAGCATAATCTCCGGTATCATGATCTTCAGCGTGCTAGGCTACATGGCCCAGCAGCAGGGTGTTCCCATCAGTGAAGTTGCCGGTGCAGGTGTAGGCCTTGCCTTCATCACCCTGCCCACCGCAATCAACCTGATGCCCGCGCCTGTATTCTTCGGCGTGCTCTTCTTCCTGGCACTCGTTGTTGCCGGTCTCTCTTCCATGATCTCCATTAACGAAGTTATTACTTCCTCCGTGATCGACAAATTCGGTGTTTCCCGTAAGAAAGCTGTGGCAATATGCTGTTCACTCGGTTTTCTGGTCAGCATCGTTTTCACTACCGGCGGCGGTCTGCTTCTGCTTGATATCGTTGACCACTTCGTCAACAACTTCGGTATTCTCATTGGCGGTTTCATTGAAATCGTATTTGTAGCATGGTTCTGCAATCTCGATGAAATGCGCGTTCACGTTAACAAAACCTCCGAAATCTCCGTTGGTTCCCTGTGGCTGAACAGCCTGCGCTTCGTTGTTCCGGCAATGCTCGGTTTCATGATCGTGACCAACTTCATCGGTGATCTCTCCAAGAACTACGGTGGATACTCCAACACAGCCATTGTTGCATTCGGCTGGGCAACTCTTGCCCTCTGCCTTGCAGTCGGCTTCGCACTGTCCTCTCAGGACCGCGCATTTGCTAATGTATCTTCCACCAACAGCAGCTTCCTCAAAAGGAGATAAGCCATGACTACCAGCGCAATCATCATGATGCTCTTCGGCCTCGGTATTACCTGGGGCGGAGCAATCGCCTGCTTCCGCATTGCTTTTAAAAACAAATAGCGATTCGGACAGAACATAAAATCAAAGAAAGGGTGCACTTCTCAGGAAGTGCACCCTTTCTTCTTTGAGGAAAGGATAGGCGGTGCCGAACGGTTAGCGAGGGAGGAGAACGGCACCGCCAAGGGGTTGGACTGCAAAATAACCAAAAGTATTTCAGACCAAATCAGGGGTGTGATTATGCGTAGAATACTATAGTGAGAGTTAAAATCAAGCACTATTTATAATTAACTCTGCTTCTAGATAAAAAACAAAAATGCGGCAAATCACATCAATCAAATTGTCCAACCTTATAATCAGACAAAAATATGATCTGCTTTTATCAAGCGCTGTGTTATAAACAAGACATTCATACAACAATTATTCAATGGAGATAGTAGACATGGATGTATTTGAAGCAATCCACTCCCGCAGAAGCATTAGAAAATTCGAAGATAAAGCTGTATCCGAAGAAGACATTAAAGATATTCTCGGCGCAGCTATGATGGCACCCAGTGCGGGAAATGCTCAGCCCTGGCAGTTTGTCGTTGTGGATGACCGTGAAAAACTTAATGCCGTTCCAGACATTAACGAATACGCCGCAATGGCCAAGAATGCCCCTTTAGGCATCCTTGTCTGCGGAGATCTCAGTCTTGAGAAATACGCCGGATATTGGGTGCAGGATTGCTCAGCAGCCATCCAGAATCTGCTGCTGGCTACTCACGCCAAAGGACTCGGCGCAGTCTGGACCGGAATCCACCCCATTGAAGAAAGAGTCGAAGGCTTTAAAAAACTGTTTAATCTTCCCGAACAGGTCATCCCGCTGGGCTTTATGGTGATCGGCCATCCCAAACAGGAACCTAAACGGAAAGATCGCTACAAAGAAGAAAGAGTTCACCGCAACAGCTGGTAGAAAACAACTTACATTTTAAAATAAGAACCCCCGGCACAGATGTACCGGGGGTTCTTATTTTAAAATGTTTTAATTTACTATTTATTATCTTTTAACCAGCTAGACAACGTATTCCACATTTCTTCAGCAAGCACTGCATCAAACCCTGCATCTTTAGGATTGGCAAAACCGTGATGTGCATTATCCAACTGAATCAAATCATATATCACTTCAGCAGCATTCATCTCTTGCTTAAACATCAATAAATGCTCTTCTGGAACTACGGGATCGTTATTTACATGGACGGCAAGTAGAGGACATTCAATATCTCCCGCTGCTACCGGATGGCTGGTGTCTAGGTAGCCGTACACTGAAACAGCACCTTTCAATTTTTCTCCGGTACGGGCAAGCTCCAAAGCCGCACCTCCGCCAAAAGAGAACCCAAGTACAAAAATCCGCTCCGGATCAACTTCCGCTTGATCCTGCAAAACAGCCAGGCATGCTTTGGCCCGTTCACGCATGAGCTGACGGTCATTACGGTAAATACGGTGAGTACTGCGAGCTTCATCAATATTGGCAGGACGGTTGCTGATTCCATAAAAGTCTGCGGCAAGCACAGCATAACCATCTGCTGCAATACGCTTTGCATGATTAACTGTTACTTCATTCAGGCCGGTATATTCATGAAAAAGCAAAACAGCAGGAAACGGACCTTCGCCTTCAGGCAACAACATAATACTTTCAAGTTCAGTATCACGGTGAACGTGATTGATTTTACATGGCTGCTGCATAAGTAATTAATCCTTATCTCCGAACTTTTCCTTGAGTCTGATCATGGATCCGCAAAGCCCGCCTATCTCGTCACAATCATAAGAAGCAACATCTTCTTTCGGCTCAACATGAATGGTCACATGGCAATTGTTCAGATCCGACTTGATACAGTCCTCAATCTCCGTGCATAAATCATGAGACTCGGTAAGAGTTGAATCTCCGGGAAGAAGCAGATGAAAATCCACAAAACGTTGTGACCCGGCCTTACGTGTCCGCAACCCGTGATAAAGAGCATCCTCTCCGCTACAGCTGCGAATAGCTGAATCAATAGTCATCAACTCTTCGTGGGGCAAAGCATTATCCATCAATCCGGAGTAAGACTTTTTAATCAATGAAAATCCTGTAAAAACAATATTCCCGGCCATGATCATGGCAATTACAGGATCTATGAATGACCATGAAGGAGGAGTGAAAAGCATTATCCCCAATCCGGCAACGAGCCCTATGGAGGTCCACACATCAGTCAGCAAATGTTTTGCGTCCGCTTCAAGAGTAATGGAATCGTGAACCTCGGCTCCTTTAAGCATAATCTTGGCAGTTACATAATTCACTACAGAAGAAAGCAATGCTATGCCCAGCCCGATACCTAAATTCTGCGGAACAGCCGGACTTAGAAACCTTTCAACCGATGCATAAACAATCCCCACTGCAGCAATCAAAATAAGCATCCCTTCAGCACCACTGGAAAAATACTCTGCTTTCCCATGTCCATAAGCATGCCGCTCATCAGCAGGCTTCAAAGCCATGGTCAATGTAGCCAAAGCAAATAGCGCAGCCGAAAGATTAACCAAAGTTTCCAATGCATCGGAAAGCAAACCTACGGAATCTGTAACGTACCATGCCCATGTCTTAAGGAACATGGTGATAATTGAAGCCGCAATTGAGTAGTAAATGTACTTTTGTGGAGATTCAGCCATGTTTTTCTTCCTGTTTTCAAATTGATTTAAAAAAAATTACATAGTGGTCATCAATACAACAATAAATCATCAATTTTTCGTTTTAAGTAAAATTTAATCCAAATATTAATCAAATAGAAATTTCAAGACAATCACATGACAATATTTTTAATATTGAACTGCATTATTGATTGAATAGTCATTCAGTAATTTAATTTAAACTTTATACCATACAATATTAACCTATTGTTGTGCAACTAGCTATGCTTGTGTTTTGCTTATTGAATTTTTACTCAATGCGTAAAATAGCAAGGCATAAATTAACTTTTTACCTATTTGAAACAAAAATGTTGACAAGAATCTCAACATCTACCTATAACCAAAGCCGTCTAGCATAATTTTTTTTCAAAACACGGGGGATAAAAATGACTCAATCAACTAACATCTTTAAACGCATTGCATCCGGCAGTCTGGTAGTACAGATCATGATCGGTATTGCAGCAGGTATCGCACTGGCAACCGTTGCTCCTGAAGCAGCAAAATCCATAAGCATTCTTGGCAGCCTTTTTGTTAAGGGCCTGAAAGCAGTTGCACCTATCCTGGTTTTCGTAATTGTTGCAGCATCCATCGCAAACCAGAAAAAAGGCGCGCACACCAACATGCGTTCCATTATTTCCCTGTACCTGATCGGAACATTCATGTCCGCACTGGTTGCTGTTACCATGAGCTTCCTGATGCCCACCACCCTTACCCTTGTTGCAACTGAAACCAGTGCAACTCCTCCCGGTGGTATTGCTGAAGTTCTGAACACCCTGCTTTTCAAAATAGTTGATAACCCGGTTAATGCTCTCTACTCCGGTAACTTCATCGGTATTCTCGCTTGGGCACTTGCACTCGGTTTCTTTTTCCAGCACGCAAGCGATGCAACCAAACAGGTTCTGAACGACCTTTCCGAAGGCGTTTCCAGAATCGTTAAGCTAGTTATCCGCTTTGCACCTCTGGGTATTTTCGGTCTGGTATCCAACACCATCGCCACTACCGGTTTTTCCGCACTGGCAGGATACAGCCACCTGATCATGGTACTGCTCATCTCCATGGGTACCATCGCTCTGGTAATCAACCCCGCAATCGTCTTCCTCAAGACCAAACGTAATCCTTATCCCCTCGTTTTCACCTGCCTGCGTGAAAGTGGTATCACCGCATTCTTTACCCGCAGCTCCGCAGCGAACATTCCGGTTAACATGGAACTTTGTAAGAAGCTCGACCTGCACGAAGATACTTACTCCGTATCCATCCCCCTCGGCGCTACCGTAAACATGGGCGGTGCAGCTATCACTATCACCGTTATGACCCTTGCTGCAGTACACACACTCGGCATTCAGGTTGATATGGCGACTGCTCTGCTGCTCAGCATCATCGCTTCCGTATCCGCATGTGGTGCTTCCGGTGTTGCCGGCGGTTCCCTGCTGCTGATCCCCCTTGCATGCTCCCTCTTCGGTGTTCCCAACGAAATCTCCATGCAGGTTGTTGCTGCAGGTTTCATCGTTGGTGTAATTCAGGACTCCGCTGAGACCGCACTGAACAGCTCCACAGACGTTATCTTCACCGCTGCTTCTGACATCGCAGCGAAGAACGCTGAAACTGCTGCTGAAACTGTAAAAGCATAACATACGCTTTACAGACCAAGCTAATCCAAGGGCCGTGTGTTTCGACACACGGCCCTTTTTTCTTGACGAATCTTAATTACGATATGACTCTGTTTGCCTGATGCATGATCAAGACAGAATACAAGAATATATCAACTCTCTGCTCGCTTCACCTACCATGGGTGATCAGGTTGTCCACCACAGGACCATGGACGGAACAGATCCCTCCTATGGCGAACCGCGCCGCCCTTTTTCACCCTCGGTAAATTCCGTACTCGGATTCAGAAATATTGAGCAGCTGTATTCCCATCAGGCTGAGGCTACTGACTACGCCCGTGCCGGACGCAATGTTGTTGTGGCCACTCCTACAGCCAGCGGAAAAACCCTGACTTACAACCTGCCGGTGTTGGAACAATGTCTGCGTGATCCTGATTCCCACGCCCTTTACCTTTTCCCGCTCAAGGCCCTTGCGCAGGACCAGCTCAAGACCTTTAATGAAATGGCTGCCCTGCTCCCGGAACATGCACGTCCGGAAGCAGCCATCTATGACGGTGACACTTCCCCCTACAGACGCAAAAAAATACGCGATACCCCGCCCGCTGTAATTCTGACCAACCCTGAAATGCTGCATCTTTCCATGTTGCCGTACCATGAAAAATGGGCTCCCTTCCTTGCCGGACTGACCCACATCGTTGTTGATGAAGTCCACACCTACCGTGGGGTGATGGGATCGCACATGGCAATGGTTTTTCGCCGTCTGCTGCGCATATGTAAGTATTACGGAGCCAATCCTTCATTTATATTTTCCTCAGCAACCGTGGGCAATCCGGCTGAACTCTGCCACGACCTGACCGGACTGGAGGTAAATCCAATCACCGAATCCGGTGCAGCCTCCGGTAAACGCAACTACATATTTTTCAATCCTGTTGTTTCTCCTTACAGCGCTGCAATTCAGCTGCTTAAGGCCGGGCTTGCGCGAGGACTAAGGACCATCGTCTACACCCAGTCGCGCAAGATGACCGAGCTTATCGCTATGTGGGTCAATGAGAAGGCCGGGGAATACAAGGACCGCATCAGCGCCTACCGAGCTGGATTCCTGCCCGAGGAACGGCGAGAAATTGAGCAGAAGATGTCTTCCGGGGAATTGCTGGCTGTAATCTCTACCAGCGCCCTTGAACTGGGCATTGATATCGGCGGACTCGATCTCTGCATCCTCGTGGGATATCCCGGCTCAGTAATGGCAACCCTCCAGCGCGGAGGCCGCGTAGGACGCAGCCAGCGTGAATCAGCTGTAATCCTCATCGGGCAGGAGGATGCCCTCGATCAATATTTCATGCGCAACCCGGATGATTTCTTTTCCCGTCCTGCAGAAAACGCAGTGCTCAATCCTTACAATCCGGTAATCATGCAACGGCATCTGGTCTGCGCCGCGGCGGAACTCACCCTGCGCGATAACGACTATCTGCTCCGTGATGAAGAGATCAAAAAACGGGTAACTGAACTGGAAAAAGAAGGAATACTACTGCGCAACAAACGCGGCGATGAGATCTATTCCACCCGCAAACGCCCGCACCGCGATGTGTCCCTGCGCGGAGCCGGATCAACCATGCACATCGAGGACTCCGCCAATGGAACCACCATCGGCACCATTGATGAAGTCCGGGCCTATTCCGAAGCACACGAGGGTGCGGTATACATCCATCGCGGCTCCACCTACTGCATTAAAGAGCTGGACCTCGGAGCCAAAAAAATCAAGGCCGCCAAGGAACGTGTAGGTTACTACACCCGGGCACGTAAGAATAAATCAACGGAAATCCTTGAAGTCTATTCCCAGAAAAAAGTCTTCGGAATTGTCATGCGTTTCGGAAGACTGCGGGTAACGGAACAGGTCACCGGATATGAAAAGCGGGCTGTAAAAGGTGGAAAATTGCTTGGGATAGTGCCGTTGGATATGCCTCCGGTAGTATTTGAAACCCAAGGTTTGTGGATGGAAATTTCACCTGAGATCAAACGCAGGGCCGAAGAGGATTTCATTCATTTCATGGGCGGTATCCACGCGGTGGAGCATGCAGCAATCGGCATCACTCCCTTGCTGGTACTCACTGACCGCAATGATCTGGGCGGAATTTCCACGCCCATGCACGAGCAGGTCGATGGTCCGGCAGTCTTTATCTACGACGGCATTCCCGGCGGCGCAGGACTGACCATGCAGGCTTTTGAACAGGCTGAAGAACTACTTGAACGCACCTTACAGGTCATCGTAGACTGTGAATGCGAGTTGGGCTGCCCTACGTGTGTACACTCTCCCAAATGCGGTTCAGGCAATCGGCCCATCGACAAGGCTGCGGCCATCTACGTACTGGAAAACATGGTTAACGGACAACCACCGGAAAAAATAGAGGATTTATCTATGGTACTGGTTCCTTTCGGCGAAGATGTAAAAAAGGAAGAAAGCTCCAAAGAGCCCAAAAGCTTTGGCGTGCTTGATGTGGAAACCCGCCGCTCAGCGCAGGATGTAGGCGGCTGGCACAAGGCCGAGCGCATGGGTATATCCATTGCCGTGCTCTACGATTCCACTGAAGATAAATATTTCGAATATGAAGAAGACCAAATCCCGGAAATGATGGAGCGTGTCCAGAAACTGGATCTGATCATAGGCTTCAACATTGAACGCTTCGACTACAAGGTCCTTTCCGGCATCCATCCCTTCAACTATAAAGGATTACCCACGCTGGACCTGCTGCTCAAGGTCTATGAACGGCTGGGATACCGCCTGAAGCTCGATAACATTGCCCAGGCGACTCTTGATGCCGCAAAAAGCGCGGACGGCTTACAGGCCCTGGAATGGTGGAAAGAAGGCCGTCTGGACCTTATCACCGAATACTGCAAGCAGGATGTAGCTGTAACCCGTGATGTCTACCTGTTTGGCAAAGAGAACGGATACGTGCTATTTACTAATAAAGAGAAGAAAAAAGTGAGATTACCAGTGAGTTGGTAGGAAACAAGTTGGAGTGTCTATGTCCAGAAAGTTGCTGCTTTGTTCAATGACCCTGTTTTTAATGCTGCTGACTGCATGCTCACAGCAGGAAGCAACTTTCTATGAACTCAGTTTTGAGCAGGACAAGATTGTGCTTATCGACACCAATAAGCCCTTCAGCGGAATCTACACAGAATATTATGACGCAGGACAGCAATTCCCCAAAAGCCGGATTGTAATTAAAAATGGAGTAATGGAAGGCAGGTTCTATCACTACTACCCGGACGGCAAACTGCGCGAAAGGGGGACCCACAGTGACGGCAAGATTTACGGTTACCATTCCCTGTACTGGCCCAACGGCAAGATCAAGCAGAAATTCTTTGTAGGCCGTGACAAGTCCGGATACAATTACGAATATTTTGATAACGGTAAGATAAGGGAGATGCGCCATTACAACGCGCAGGCCCAGCTGGACGGCAAGTCCTTCACCTTTCATCGCAACGGCAATGTTAAGGATGAAATGAATTACAAGAAGGGCAAGCGCGAAGGCTTATTCATCACCAAGGATAAGGCCGGATTCCTTGTTAATGTCTTTGAGTACCGTGACGATGTCTTGCAGGAACATGCCCGTGATCCTGACCTATCCGATCACTCCAAGTATTCGGCCAAGACTACTATGTATTATAATTTTCTGTAAAAAAAGGGGTGATGAACTTTGTTCACCACCCCTTTTTAAATTTATTTATTTCCCGCTAATTTTATACTTCTTCAGCTTATACTGCAAAAGACTCTTGGAGATTCCGAGCATATCAGCGGCATCAACCTTGACGAAGTTGCTTGCGACCAACGCCCTGCGTACCAATGTAGCTTCGATTTTATCCAAGGTATCGGCAAGATTGAGCTTTGAGGGCAACAAGTCAACTGCGCTTTTAAACTGTGCTTCCTCATCCTTGATTTCAGCGGGCAGGTCTTCGGTCTCAATGACTGTGCCGGATGAAAGAACAACACAACGTTCCACAACGTTCTGCAACTGACGCACGTTTCCGGGCCATTCGTAGGCGGTCATGTAATCCATGGCTGCCGGGGCAAAACCGTCAAATTCCTTATTGTTGTCTGCGGAATAGGTGGCAAGAAAATGGTCGACCAGAAAAGGGATGTCCTCACGACGCTCGCGCAGAGGCGGCATTTCAATGCTGACTACATTGAGGCGGTAATAGAGATCCTCTCGAAATTCGCCCTTTTCCACTGCTTCCTTGAGATTCTTGTTAGTCGCGGCAACAATACGGATGTCCACCTTAATAGGATCAACTCCACCCACACGCTCAATGGTCTTTTCCTGCAACACACGCAGCAGCTTAACCTGCATATCGTGGGAAATTTCGCCAATTTCATCAAGAAAGAGTGTGCCTTGGTCAGCAGCCTCAAAACGACCCCGCTTGCGGGCAACAGCTCCGGTAAAAGAACCTTTTTCATGCCCGAAAAGTTCACTTTCCAGAACTCCGGCGTTAAAGGCCATGCAGTTCACAGAAACAAAAGGCTTGTCACAACGCGGTGAAGCCTGATGAATAGCCTGCGCTACCAGTTCCTTACCGGTTCCAGATTCACCGGTAACCAGAACGGTGGAGCTTCCCGGAGCGGCCTTGCTGATCATATCAAAGACCTGCAACATGGGCTTGGAACGACCAATAATATTGCTGGGTGAATAGCGGTCTTTAATCTGTTCGCGGAGCTGTCTGTTTTCCTGCTGCGCCTTGGCGAACTGAGCCGCCTTGGTCACGGAAAGAAGCAGTTCCTCGTTGGCAAAAGGCTTGGTAATGTAGTCAAAAGCTCCTATTTTCATAGCCTCAACAGCTGATTCAATGGACCCGAAAGCGGTCATGATAATTACCGGAATGTGCGAAAAATTCTTTTTCACATGTTCCAGCACATCCTGCCCGGTCAACTTAGGCATTTTCATATCGGTAATGACCAGATCAACTTCCGATTCATCAAGATAGGCCAGACCTGTTTCCGGGTCGGAAAGGGCGGTAATGGTATACCCCTCATCTGAAAGCAGAGCTTCCAGAATGAGCAGATAGTTCTGTTCGTCGTCCAGTATGAGAATATTTGCAGGCATTTTCTAGCAGTCTTTCTTTTGAGGTAAAAATATTTCCAAACGCGCCCCGCCCTCAGGATTATTCCCGATGCGCAGCTTTCCGTTATGGCTTTCCACAATATTGGTCACAATTGCAAGCCCTAAGCCTGTTCCATTATCTTTAGTTGTAAAAAACGGGTCTTTAACTTTCTCGATTATCTCAGGTGTGAATCCGGTACCGGAATCACTTACAACAACGCTTATGCCACCCTCTGCTTCATTAATGGAAACAGCAATATACCCATCCTTTTCCACAGCCTGCATAGCATTGCCGACAAGATTATAAAAAGCGCGGTAAAGCAGGTCTTCGTCACCACAAACCTGATGCCCCGGAAGATATTCCCTTTTCAGCTCAATGTTGCTTTGGCGGCATTTGGATTCCAGAAACATATAGATCTTATCCAGCAAATCCGCCGGATCAAGTGCGGTCATGGCAATCTTGCGCGGCCTTGCGTAATCAAGAAAATCGCTCACCGTGCGGCTCAACCGTTTGGTTTCCTCATGGATTGCACCCAGAATCTTAACATTGACCGGATCGCTTTCCTTCATCCTTTTGAGCAAGAGCTCTGAACTTGAGCGGATAATTCCGAGCGGATTGCGAATCTCATGAGCCACCCCGGAAACCATACGCCCGATACTGGCCAGTTTTTCACTCTGGTTAAGTTCTTTCTCAAAATCACGCCGTTCGCGCATGCGCTGTTCATTGATGATGTCAGCACGGCGGATAATAGCCATGATAGTGGCAAAAAGGATCAAAGCCGAAAAACTGGAAGTGAACAGGATCAAACGCTCAAAATTAATAACCGATTGATAATCCTCGGTAATATCCTGAGTAATCTCCATCACGCCCATGATTACATTCTCATCAATATTCAAGCTCTTTTCAGAACGGAGCGGATAAACAATCTTAAGCTGCATTGTTCCGGGCCGCATATGAAAATCAAAAAGAAGAGCCAGTGTGGATTTCTTACTGATAAATTCATACCGCGGATTACCGGTTTCAATGACCTCTTTGATAAATTCACCGCCAAGATCATCCTTGCCGATTATTTCAGTATCAGTCGAATATGAAACCATAAATTCCGGATCATAGATGCGCACTTCATTAACTTTAAAACTGTGCACAGTAGAACGCACTACCTGATCAAGGCGCTCCATCTGTTCCTTATTTTTCAGCCCGATACGCCCATAACCGATAATAGTAGGAAGAATAAAACGGCGGTAAATCTGGTGATTCAAGTTTTCAGCCTGCAACAAAGCGAACTGCTTCTGCTTTTCCAGAAGAGTTTCGTCCGCATGTTTAGCCAGGAAAACAGAAAGTCCGAGACTGCTGGCAATAATAACAATCAGCAAAGTCCAAGAAAGAAGCTTAACAAGCTGGAATGATTTAACTTGCAAATCTTGATGTTGTGAATCCAAAAGAATGCCTCCGGCGGCCCTTCAGGGACCAGAGAACCCTTTTGTAAAATGGCTCTCTGGACTCTCCTAAAACTTTTAATAGATATAATTGAGTAATAGCTTGCTTATTCGTGCCTCAAAGAAGGCAGGTAGTAAAGGGAAAGGGGCAACTTAGGATCATTCCTAAATTGCCCCGAATTATTCAACTAGGGATTACAGAGATGATTAGCAAAAAGCACGATAACGTATCAACTCATTAAAATTCCTGCTCTTCCCGCTTAGTATTCAGGAAGGAATTAAGGCTTTCCTTTTCCTTTTCCAGACCGTCAGCGCCGAGACGTGCCTTGGCGAGCAACTTCCCCATTTCCACAGCAGGCTGGTCAATAGGATTAATTTCTATCAGCCAACCGGTAAAAATAGTTGCAGCCATGAGCAGACCCATGAGACGGCCGGCGGCTTCCTCTGAATCATCCCCCATCTGCATTTCAACCAGCGGAACCTTATTTGCGGCAAGCGCCATCTTGGTTCCGAGTCCTTCAGCGTGAATCAATTCACCAAAACTCTTACCTTTAAGATAAGCAAAATTGTCCGGAATATCGTCCGAAAAGGGAGCTCCTTCAGGCAAAGACGGGCAGGTCAGGAACAGGCAGCCTTTATTGCGCGGACCATCCAGAAACATCTGGTTTACGGAATGCTGGTCTGTGGCCCCGATCGCCGGAAGAGGCTGACTGCCTTTACCTTCCTTACCGAGACTTTCAGCCCAGAGCTGGGCAAACCATTGCCCGAAGCAGGCCCATTGCGGAATGTAGGAAAAGAAAATCAGTTCATTGTACCCTTCGCCCATCAAACCGGAAGCCCAGCAAGCCATTTTAAAAGCCGGATGACGACTCAACAGGTCACCATTAAGATTGGGGGATGCCAAAGGCGAAAGCACTGCGGAAGCACCTTCAACCAGCGAGCGGTAATCAACCCCCATAAACATGGCAGGAAGCAGCCCCACAGCGGAAAGTACGGAATATCTGCCACCAAGAAAATCCGGAACTTCGAGGGTGCGTACGGAAAATTCATCGGCCTGCTCACGCAGGAATCCCTTCTCCTTATCGGTTACGAAAAGAAGATTGCGATTCCAGTTATCACCAAGATCCTGCTTAAGTTTATCGCGGACAAGGAAATACTGGCTGATTGTTTCGATTGTGCCGCCGGATTTGGAGACAACCGCAACAAGTGTTTTTTCAAGGGGAAGTTTCTGAAGATATGCGTCAAGGGTCTTAGCGCATACGTTGTCAGCAATCCAGAGCCACGGACCTTCATGTCCGGGCTGGTCCTGCTGCGGAAAGAAAGCTTTCTGCAAAGCTCGTGCTCCAAGTGCGGAACCACCGATGCCCAGCAGAAGCATATGGTCGAAACTTTTTACGTAATCTTCAAGGCCGTCCAAATCATGAAGCAGTGAAGCCATGAACGGCATGGAGCAGAAAGGCAGCTTACCTTCAGCCACTTCTCCGCTGAATCTTGCAGCAATGGAAGCTGCGGAATCACAATGGGATTCAGAATCAAGACGTTCGTACCAGCTGTCGGTCCAATCAAGAATATTAGCAGCCATATTCGATCTCCCTTGGTATGGGTTGCAGCCTCTTCCGGTATCATCAACCGGAAGAGGCTGATTTTTTCATCAATCAAATATGACTATGTTTACTTTTTTTTTATTTTCCCATCAACACTTTGCCGATTTTTTCCAGTGAATTTTTGAGCACTTCATCATCCACGGCATAAGAGAAGCGGATGCAGCGGTCATCACCGAAAGCGGAACCGGGCACAAGAGCGACTCCGGCTTCTTCCAGAATCTTGGTGCACATGGAAGCGGAATCAGGGGTTTCTTCAGTAAAGAAAGTATCAAGAACCGGGAAGAGATAGAAAGCTCCATCCGGTTTGGGGCAGATAACACCGGGCCATGATGTGATGATATCGTAAGCAAGGTCACGGCGACGCTGAAACTTAACGCACATCTCATCAATAAGATCCCAAGGTCCTTCAAAAGCAGCCAGAGCAGCTTTCTGAGCCATGGTGTTTACGTTTGAAGTGGACTGTCCCTGAATTTTGACCATTGCTTTTACCAGATCGGCATGAGCAAGGGTGGTTCCAACACGCCAACCGGTCATGGCAAAACTCTTGGAGAGCGCACCTACAATAGCTACGTCTTCAGGATTCTTTTCCCAGAAATTGGCAAGGGTGGAATACTCGGCAGGCTTATAGACCAAACGGTCATAAACTTCATCGGAAACAATGAAGATACCTTTGGACTTTGCCCAGTTGGCGATCTCATCCAGCTGTGCCTGCGGATAATGTCCACCGGTGGGGTTGGAGGGAGTGTTCAGAATCAGCAATCTGGTTTTTTCAGTACATGCTGCTTCCAGATCTTTGATCTCCGCCAGAAAACCGGACTCGGCAGTTGTAGGCACGATGACCGGCTTACCTTCAGCCAACTCAACCATAGCAGGGTAACTTACCCAGTAGGGAGCAGGAATAAGCACTTCATCGCCCGGATCAATCAAGGCCATGAACAGGTTATACAGAGAATGCTTACCACCATTGCTGATGATGGTATTTTCAGCTTCAGCTTTCGCACCGTAAAATTTACCGTAGTAATTTGCTACAGCTGTGCGCAGTTCCGGGAGTCCGGGCACTGCAGTATAACGGTGAAATCCATCATCAACAGCTTTCTTCATAGCTTCGCAGACATGCGCCGGAGTAGGACAATCAGGCTCGCCAACCGCGAGGCTTACGATTTCCTTACCCTGTGCGCGCAGTTCCTGTGCCTTGGCGTTTACAGCCAGAGTTGCTGACGGTTTAGCCCTCATAAGTCTTTCAGAAATTTTCATATCTCTTTCCTGCTGCTTGAGTTATATGTTTATCCACGGCCATTGACGATATTTAAGCATGCACCGTAACTGAGGATTTTAACCAGTTACGACACTATCAAATGAAGCACCCGAAAGGTGTGTAATTGTCAGGATTGTCATTAAGGTCCATGCTCTATACGGGAACTTAATTGAAAACATCAAAAACGTAAATCTCTCTGTGGGACATATCCCACTTTACAGCTATTTTTTTGACCGTTTACCGAAAGAAAAGTCCCACAAGCCGCTTTATATAATGTTTTTTGCAAAACTGTCGCACCCCTGCTACAACCGCATTCGAGGAGTTTACGAATATGATCTACAGATTCTTAGTTTTGACCGTCCTATTGCTGAGTCTTGCTGCCTGTGCCCCTGTTATGATGAATGGTGAAGTCACATCTGAAAAAGGTACTTCTCTCGGTACAGTGGAAATGACTGCCAACAAACGACCGGAACTTGAAGCTTATACCATTAAAGCACAACTGCCCGATGAAACAGTTTTCAACGGTGATATCAAGTACCATGAAAAATCCGTAACCCTGTACAGCCATGACGGGGTCAGCATGAAATGTAACTTTGAATTGAAAGACCAGCTCAAAAAATTCGAAGGCGGCGGAGAAGGCTCCTGCACCACTTCTGACGGCCAGAAGCTGACTGTAAAATTCTAGCTTTTTTTACGGTGAATTAAATGATCCGGCTTAACCGGCTTTCATACAATTTCGGCTCCAACTGGGCCTTGAAAGATGTATCCCTGCACATTCAAAAAGGTGAATTTATCTTCCTGACCGGACATTCCGGAGCAGGCAAGACCACCCTTATGCGTCTGCTTTACGGTGCCCTTCCACTCACCCGTGGTCAGGCCTCTGTTGCCGGATACGACTTGCATGATATCAAGCGCGGCCAGATTCCCATGCTGCGCCGTGAACTTGGTGTTGTCTTTCAGGATTTCAAAATCCTGCCGAACCGTTCAGTATACGAAAATGTTTCCCTCGCCCTGACAGTCCGCAGCATGCCCAAGTCTGTTGTGGACAAAAGGGTCCGGGCCATTATCCGCGCCCTCGGACTTGAAAAGAAAAGCTACTCGAAATGCAGCAGTCTTTCCGGTGGAGAACAGCAACGTGTAGCCATCGCCCGTGCAATGGTAGTAAATCCCAAACTGATCATTGCCGACGAACCTACCGGAAACCTCGACTTTGAGCTTTCCCTGCATTTAATGGATGTTTTCAAGCAATTTCACACTCATGGCACCACAGTAGTCATGGCGACCCACAGCCGTGAAATTCTGCGCTGTGTACCTGAAGCCAGAATTATCCACCTTGAAGACGGCCAGCTCTGCGAACCACCGGAATACCTTACCTCGGAGCTCTGCCAATGTTAGCACTTTTCTTCAGGCTCATCGTCCGTGGTATCCGTGATCTGGGATTGCATCCGTGGGCTAATATTTTTACCCTTGTGGCTGTTACCATGGTCTCCATCATGGCCGGACTGTTCATGCTCACCCTGCATAACGTCAATCAGGAACTGCTCAAGAGCAAAGGACAGGTTGAAATCCAGATGTTCTGGGCTTCAAATACTCCAGCTGAAGATTACGAAAAACAATGGGCCGAACTGCGTAATATTAAAGGCTTGAAAGACATTCGTACCTTCACCCCGGAAAACGCCTTAAAGCAACTTTCAGAAGCACTCAGCGACAGTGATGATTTCTCATGGCTCGGTAAATCCAGGAACCCCCTGCCGCCTACTGCCCTGCTTTCTTTTTCCGTAGAACAGGGCGTTGAAAATGAACGTTGGGCCGCAGATTTACTGCATGACCTTAAAGCACTTCCCTTTGTGGACAAGGTGCATTACAATCCCCTGCAGATTGACCTTGCAAGGGGCTGGATCAGCCTGACCCAATCCATAGTCTGGCCCATCATCGCTTTCCTCGGTCTGATAGTCGCACTTGTTGTCGGAAACACCATGCGCCTTTCACTTATGACCCGCAAAGATGAAATAGAAATCCTATATCTAGTGGGCGCCAAGCAATGGTTTATCCGTCTTCCGCTCCTAACCGGAGGGGCACTGCTCGGACTCGTCGGAAGTTCAACAGCCCTAGGTATCCTTTACGCTGCCCAGCAATTTTTCACAGATATCCTGAACTTTCCGCCGCTATTCATGAAATTGACCTTCCTGCCCCCTGAACAATGCCTTATACTGGCAGGAACCGTCACCCTGATCGGAATGCTGAGCAGCTTTGTGGCTGTTAAGAATTAGAAATTTGATGCGCTATCGCGCTTTTTAATAATCGCATTTCGCCTCCGGCGGCCAAAGGGGATAATCTCCTTTGGAATTCTTAATGATTAGCTTTTTTAATAAAGCCTAATCTTGCATTTCAACATCCAAAAATGGCCATTCCTCATTAAAGGAAATTTTTCATATTAACCCGCTATCAACCGTTACATAGAGCGATAGCTTATTAAAAAAGTTTGGGATTCTTAAACCCTTTCCAAAGGGTTTAAGGCCCCCGGCAGGGTCCTTGAAGAACTGCCGGAGGCATCCAGGAGAGGAAAATTATGAGAAGTAAAAAAATGACTGGAGGGCTGGAGAAAGCCCCGCACCGTTCCCTGCTTTACGCACTGGGCTTGTCCAAGGACGAAGTTAACCGTCCGCTGATCGGTATCTGTAACGCTGCCAACGAGATCATTCCCGGTCACGTACATCTGCACACCATCACCCGTGCTGTAAAAGACGGCGTGCGTCTAGCCGGCGGTGTGCCCATGGAATTTCCTGCCATCGGTGTCTGTGACGGTTTGGCCATGAACCACACGGGCATGCGTTATTCCCTGCCCAGCCGTGAAATCATTGCCGACTCCATCGAGATCATGGCTACCGCACATCCTTTTGATGCTCTGGTACTCATCCCCAACTGCGATAAAATCGTACCCGGTATGCTCATGGCTGCCCTGCGCCTGAACATTCCGACCATCGTCATCAGCGGCGGTCCAATGCTCGCAGGTCGCAAAGACGGTAAAAAAGTCGACCTGATTACCGTATTCGAAGGTGTAGGTCAGGTTAAGACCGGAAACATGACCGAAGACGAACTTACCGTACTCGAACAGAGCGCCTGCCCCACTTGCGGTTCCTGTTCCGGTATGTTCACTGCCAACTCCATGAACTGCCTTTCCGAAACCATCGGTCTGGCCCTTCCCGGTAACGGCACCATTCCCGCAGTCATGGCTGAACGCACCCGCCTTGCAAAAGCAGCTGGTTCCCAGATCATGACCCTGCTCGAAAAGGACATCAAACCGCGCGACATCGTTACTGAGAAAAGCCTCAAGAACGCGGTAACCATGGATATGGCTTTGGGCTGCTCCACCAACACCGTGCTGCACCTGCCCGCCATCTTCAATGAAGCAGGCCTCAAGCTGGACCTGACCGTATTTGATGAAATCAGCCGCAACACCCCCAACCTCTGTAAGCTTTCCCCCGCCGGTCCCGATCACATCGAAGACCTTAACGCAGCGGGCGGCATTCAGGGCGTTATGGCAGAACTTTCCAAGACCGGACGCATTGAGCTCGACCCGATGACTGTTACCGGTAAGACCGTTGGTGAGAACCTTAAGGAGCTCAACGCAGGAGTCAAAGACCACAAGATCGTACGTCCGGTTGATGATCCTTACTCCACTGAAGGCGGTATCGCTGTTCTGTTCGGTAACATTGCTGAAGACGGCTGCGTAGTTAAGCAGTCTGCTGTGGCACCTGAAATGATGAAACGCACCTGCAACGCCAAAGTATTCAATTCCGAAGAAGAAGCTGTCGAAGCTATCCTCGGCAACCAGATCGTTAAGGGTGACGCCGTTGTAATCCTCTACGAAGGACCCAAAGGCGGACCCGGTATGCGCGAAATGCTGACCCCGACCTCCGCAATCGCAGGTATGGGACTCGGTGCAGACGTAGCCCTGATCACTGACGGACGTTTCTCCGGCGGTACCCGCGGCGCAGCTATCGGACACGTTTCCCCGGAAGCAGCTTCCGGCGGTGCTATCGGATTGGTCCAGACAGGCGATGTAATTGAAATCGACATCCCCGGACGTTCCATCAACGTGAAGCTCGATGAAGCTGAAATGGAAAAACGCCGCGCTGAATTCAAACCCATTGAAAAAGAAATGCCCTCCGCATTTCTCAAGCGCTACAGCCAGAACGTAACTTCAGCATCAACTGGTGCTATTTATAAAAAATAGTTTCTTCAAAATACTAAAATAAAAGTCCGCAACATCTATATGATATTGCGGACTTTTTTTATTGATAATAAACTAACTGAGCAGCATCTACTTAAATATAGATTCCAAATCCAAGGTCTTGAAATATTCAATAGTGCTGACCAATCCTTTTTCGAGCTGTATGGTCGGTTCCCAGCCGAGTTCTTTTGCGCGAGTAATATCAGGCTTGCGCTGCTTGGGATCATCTCCGGGCAGAGGCTTGAAAATGAGTTCTGATTTTGATCCGGTAAGTTCGATCACTTTTTCAGCTAACTCGAGAATAGAAAATTCTGTCGGGTTACCGAGGTTTACCGGTCCGGTAACTTCGTCCGGGGTATCCATCAGGGTCAAGAAACCCTCTATCATATCATCAACATAACAGAATGAACGGGTCTGTGATCCGTCGCCGTAAATGGTAATGGGATTTCCCAGAAGAGCCTGAGTTATGAAATTTGAAACCACGCGTCCGTCATTGGGATGCATCATGGGGCCATAAGTATTGAATATACGGGCTACTTTGATGTTCACTTTGTGCTGACGATAATAGTCGAAAAAAAGTGTTTCTGCGCAACGTTTTCCTTCATCGTAGCATGAACGGGGGCCAATGGGGTTTACACTGCCCACGTAGCTTTCCGGCTGGGGATGAACTTCAGGATCGCCGTAAACTTCGGATGTTGAAGCCTGAAAAATTTTAGCTCTGGTACGCTTGGCAAGGCCGAGCATGTTGATTGCCCCGTGTACGGAAGTTTTGGTAGTCTGCACCGGATCATGCTGATAATGGATAGGTGATGCTGGACAGGCCAGATTGTAGATTTCATCAATCTCAAGATAGAGCGGAAAAGTTACATCATGCCGGATTATCTCAAAATTAGGGTTACTCAAAAGATGAGTTACATTGGATTTTGTCCCGGTAAAAAAATTATCCACGCAGATAACATCACACCCATCAGCAAGCAGCCGCTCACAAAGATGTGTTCCCAGAAATCCTGCTCCACCGGTTACCAGAACCCTTTTCAGTAAGTGCATTTTTAAAACTCCTGAATATTCAATTTACCCGCATTCCCTATCTCATTCTCTTCGTTATATAAATCAACTGGGAACTGAAAGCTACCCGATCATTTATGCACAAATTTATGCTTTAAGTCTGCTGTTTTAAAAATAGACAATATCCAAAGCAAATTATAGGTTAAACCCGCAAAAACAGTCAGGGAAATGATTTACATATTTTCGTAAAGACAGGGGGAAGTGTTATGTCCAAAGTATATTTCTGGAATTTGCGTACTACCCGCAAATCTCCGCATGCTTTGAAGATGAAAAAACTGCTCAAGCAGTCCGGTCTGAATGCTATTATTGATCCGGGCAACCTTGTTGCTCTGAAAGTACATTTCGGCGAAAGCGGAAACACCGGGTATCTTAATGCCCTCAATCTGCGTCCTATCGTAGATTTCCTGAAAAAAGCCGGAGCCAAACCTTATTTCACAGACACCAGTACACTATATGTAGGTGAGCGCGGAGAATCAGTTTCCCACGGCCTGCTGGCAGCGCGTCACGGTTATGATCCAAATGTCATAGGTGCTCCGGTCATGTTTGCAGACGGCTTGCGTGGTGAATATGAAACTACCATCCCCTATGACGGCAAATATATATCTGAAGCCCATATAGGCGGCATGTTCATGGAAACGGACATGATGGTTACACTTAACCACGTCAAAGGGCACGGTTTGGCAGGCTACGGCGGAGCCATTAAAAATATTGGTATGGGCTGCGCTTCAAAGAAAGGTAAAATGCACATCCACGTTTCCACCGCTCCGCACCTTCATCCTGAAAAATGTACCGGTTGCGGTGTCTGTATAACCGAATGTGCTGCTAAAGCACTCGATCTTGACGATGATGGCAAGATCATAATGGGTGGAAAATGCACAGGCTGCGGTCGCTGCTTCCTTTCCTGTCGCTATGGTGCAATATCCATCGACTGGAAAAGCGACGTTGAAGTATTCACCAAACGACTGATTGAATACAACAAAGCCATTCTGGACCATCTCAAACGTCCTGCCATGCACATCAACTTTCTTATGAACATCACTCCGGACTGTGATTGCCACGGATATAGTGATGCACCAGTCTGTCCGGATCTAGGAGTCATGATCTCATCCGACCCTGTTGCTGTCGATCAGGCGGCTCTTGATATGATTAATGCTGCGCCGCCGCTCTATCCCAGCAGATTACCTGACGGTCTGAGTCAAGGTGATGACAAATTCAAAGCCCTCGCACCGGATACACCTGATTCATTCGGACTCAGATATGCTGAAGAAATCGGTTTGGGTTCAAGGAACTACAAGCTGGTGACTATTTAGCTTAAATAACGTGTTCAAAAACATAGGGCGCAGTATCTTAATTGATACTGCGCCCTTTTGTTTTGAACAATTTATGGCTACTAATTGTTTATAACTAATACCTATATTTCAATAAGTTAGTTTAGTTGTGTACAAAACGAAACATCATAATTTACCATCATTATCTTATGTTCTTACAGCGGTATCCCAATGGTAACTTTCGTTAAGAACATAGTTCAGGTTCTTTTTGCGCCTTTACTGCTCCTTGTAGGCAGCAAAACTAATGTTTTGAACATTTTTAGACTACAAATTGTTTACAACTAATCCTTCTTTTTCAAGTAGTTGAATAAGTTCTGCACAATTTACAGCTACGAAATCTGGTTCAGCCTGCTGAAGTTCTTCTACGGACATCCGACCTGTTGCTACTCCGGCGGTCATGGAACCTGCCCTTTTTCCGGTTTCTATATCCATAGGATGATCACCGACCATTAGTGTATTTTCCGGTGACACCCCAATTACTTCAAGTGCCTTGAATAAATGTTCCGGGTGAGGTTTTACGTTTTGAACATCTTCGCGGGAGAGAAAACATCCTGAGAGTTTATTGATTTCAGGCACCAGCTCCCGCACCGCCGAAGCTGTATTGCGAGTAATGATTCCGGTTTTGATTCCTGAATTACGCAAACCGTTCAGCATATCACAGGTAAAGGGAAACAGCTTGCCATTACGGGCAGCTTCAACTTCCATACTGATGATTAAAAAACGGCAGCGGGTATGGAATTCCTTACCAAGCTCAGGATCTTCCTCGGCCAGGCAGTCTGCTATAAAATCCACCCATTCAAGAGCAGGAACATCTTTTTCCGGTAAAGGCTCAAGAAATGCACTACCCAAAGCCTTGAGTCTCTTTTTCATCTCATCAAAATCAATGGTCAATTCGGCCAGTGTTCCATCGAAATCAAATATTATTGCTTCTATTGTTTTCATATTCCGGTAAGTTTTGTACGGTCTTGCTTGCCCAAGTGCTCGCTAGGCGATATAAAATCACAACTTAATCAAGCAGATATTCCGGTTGTGAACATATTTTCAGGAGTCAAAGTGTCCGGTAAATTCGATGTCATAATTGCAGGGGCAGGTCCCACAGGCTCTACAGCCGCAACCATCCTTGCAGGTAAAGGTTTTAAAGTAGCGCTGATTGATAAGGCCGAGTTCCCCAGAAAAAAACTCTGCGGCGGTCTTCTTACCTACAAGGCTACTGAAGTATTAAATAAAATTTTCGGCTGTGATGTGGATTGCCTTAAAAAACAAGGTATCATCAATTTTGAATCGCCCGAATATTCCATCAATTACCGTGACTACAACATCCGTGATGCTGAATCATCCATACCCTTCCGCTTTGTGGATCGGATAGATTTTGATTACTTCCTTCTGCAAAAAGCCGCAAATGCCGGAGCGCAAATATTCACCGGTGAAGAAATCAAAGAATGCAACTATCAGGATGCTGAAATTAAAACCGCATCAAACCGGATTTTTAAAGGAAAATACCTGATCGGTGCAGACGGTGTACATTCAACCATCCGCCGTTCAGTTCCTTATGATAAGAAAAAATGGCGCGATGACATGGCTGCGACCATTGAAATAATTTTTGATAAAAAAGATTTTCCGCGCGAAGTGGCCAAGCCGGAACTCTATATCGGTCATCTCAGAGCCGGATATATCTGGGTTTTCCCTGCTAAAGGTAAAGTAGTAACCGGCATTGGAGCACTTACCCGCTGCACTACTGATTTTAAGAAAACCTACATGGATTTCCTGCGTTCACAAGGCATTGCCAATCCCGAATCCATGCACATGCAGGGCTATCCACTCCCTTATGGAAACTTCATGGAAAATCCCTGCTTCGGACGCACTCTCCTTGCCGGAGATGCAGCAGGTCTGGTCGAACCGCTCTTTGGTGAAGGAATTTTCTATGCCTTGCAGACCGGACGCTACGCAGCAGAATCAATAGCCCGCGGAATCACCGAAAATAAAAGCCCGGACAAGTTCTATCTCGAACGTCTGGAAAAATATGTATTCCCCGAACTGCGCTACTCTAACCGCTTACGCTGGACCCTGTTCTATTCCCAGCCGTTATTAAAGCACATGTCGTTTAAAATGATGTTTAAATCCATGCCCAGAATACTGGCCGACATGGTTCACGGCGTGAGGTCGTATAAATTTTTATTGAAGAAAGAATGGGATTAAAAAAAAAGGGGTGATGTTCATAAACATCACCCCTTTTTAATTCTATGATTTAATCTGCGACAGCAACATACCTGACAGCATCAATCCACACCCTATCAAACCTTGCGTGGTCAATATCTCTCCGAGCAACAGCCATCCGGCAAGTGCTGCAAATACTGACTCAAGGCTGAGAATAATCGCCGCGTGAGCAGGCTTGGCTTCCTGCTGCGCCACAACCTGCAAAGTATAGGCTACGCCGACAGACATCAGTCCACCGTAAAGAATGGGCACAATTCCGGCCCAGATTCCGGCAAAAGTCATTGTCTCAAAAGAAAAGGCACCTATAAAACTGAACACTGAACAAACTACAAACTGCCCTGCTGCGAATTTGACCGGATCAATTTTGCTGGACAGCAGGGAAATAACAACTACATGTCCTGCAAAAAATACCGCGCAGATAAGGACAAGCAGGTCGCCCATTTCAATATGAAAGCCTTCGTTAACGGAAAGCAGATACATACCGATTACCGCCAAAACTGCACCGATCCAAGTAGGTAATCCGGTTTTCTGCTTGAAGAACAATCCCATAATAGGAACAAATACAACGTATAGTCCGGTGATGAACCCTGCATTTCCTGCTGTTGTATAAACAAGTCCCCACTGCTGAAAAGTAGCTCCTAAAAAGAGTGCGCCCCCGGCAATTAAACTGCCCTTAATGAAGCTCCCCTTATCCACTTCCCGATAAGTACCGTCTTTCTTCTTTTCGCTGTCTATACGCTGAATGAGCGGAATAAGCGCAGCTGCGCCAAGTGCAAAACGGACCGCATTGAAAGTAAGCGGTCCCATGTAATCCATACCCACCCGCTGGGCCACAAATGCGGCACCCCAGATAATGGCTGTGATAAGCAGTAAAATATCAGCTTTAAAACTTTTGGTGTTCATAAGATGACCTGATGCGCTGCGCGCTTTTGACGGGTGATTTCGCCTCCGGCGGCCAAAGGACCAAGGCCCCTTGGAATCCCGAATAGTTTTCGTGAATGATTGTGGAAAAGTTGAAATATATTCGCAAGAAATGCGAACAAGGAGAATGACTGTAACTGCCTGTAACAGTCAATAAAAAAATCCGGCAGAAGGTTTTCCTTCTACCGGATTATAATTTTCTATTGCCAGAGGTAATCTAGTCAGATTCAATCTCTTCCACTGGCTCAGTCAACAGGAATTCACCCTTCTGAATCCAGTCCTTGAGCTTGTCAGCGATTTCAAGGGAAATGGAATGACTGGTCAACGGAACGGTGGGGATATCCTTACCGTTCAGGCTGATTGATCCGGACTTGAGTTCCTTCATGGTTACGTGGGCAAGGATGTTTCCTACGCCGTTGGGGTAATCGTAACCGTAGTCCTTTACGGGCATCTGGATATCTTCATCGGAAACACCGGTATACCAGGCCATGTCCTCGTTGAGGATGGGGATGGGGATACCTACGCCGATAGAAGCTGTGCAGCCGTAACCGGGGAAACTCAGACCGCGGAAATAGCGGGAATCCATTTCAGTTACATTGCTGGACTTAAGCATAAGCGTACCGGAAGGGGTCAGCGGGATGCCGCGCTCATTACGCTGCGGGGTTTTCACATGCTGGGTTCCGGCTCCGATAACGTAACCTTTAGCACCGGCAAGGAAAATGCGTGTACCCATACCGATAGTCTTCAGGTACGGATCATTGAAAAGCGGGGAAAGCTGTCCGGCAGTGGCAAAGTTAACATTGCGCTGGTTTGGCTTAAGCGGTCCCATGTAAGTGTAGACGGTCCTGCTGGTCATGTTCACCGCGGCATTGTAGTTCTGGTAGCAGTTGCGCGGGTTAAGGATGGATACGTCCTTGAGGTCCTTGAGGGAAACGTCTTTTTCAATCTCACGGCGCGGGTAACAGTCAGTACCGTATGCCTTAGCTTTAAGACGAACAGTTTTACCGGCAATGAGATCTTCGATTACATGCCCTCCACCGTAAGCAAAGCGTCCGGGATGAACCTTGTTCAAGGGATCATCGTCAGAAGGCTCTGTGACGCCTATATAGGAGTCTACAGCGGCCAATCCTGCATAACAGGGGACGTTGTTCAGCCAGACCTCGGAAGTCTTGATAAGCGGCGGAACCTGCCCGATGTTGAAAAACATGCCGGAAGAGCACATAGGGGAAAAAGTCCCGGTGGTAACTACATCTATCTCTTTGGCTGCTTCAACCTTGCCTTTAGAACGGACGATTTCGACCATTTCTTCAGCATTGACGACTACAGCCTTACCTTTCTTAATTCGTTCGTTGATTTCACTGATTGTCTTATTGACTTCAAAGGTGGTGGCCATTGGAAAGACTCCGTTTGGAATTTGGTTACTGGCTGGCCTGACAAAGTTTTCCACAATACGTTCAAAAATGATTTTTCCGGGCAGGGACGCCCTGTGCATTTGAGTGTAAAGTCAGACCAGCAAAGATTGTGGCTTAAATAGCCTCTGATTGCAATTTTATTTTTTTCAGGGGGTAGATATTATTTCGCTTGATAAAAACGTTTTAAGGGCGAATATGCCTTGGCTTAAGCTATATAATAATGTATAAGAACGTGTGGTTGCGGGGGTTGAGAAAATTCGGATTTTTTACATTTTTTTTTATTTTTATTTCAACAACTTAGAACACCCCTAAAAAATATAATATTCACGTGAAAGAAGCACTGAGAAATCACCTTTTAAATTCATGCTCTGATTCCGAGCTGGCACGCTGGTTTGACCCCATAAATATCGACATCTCCGAAAAAAACGGGGAGGTTGTTGTCACATTCCCACACGCTTTTTTCGGGCAATGGTTCAAATCAAGCATACAGGATCGTTTTGAGGAACAGCTGGGCCAGTTTCTGGGCAGCGGATTCTCTATATCCTACTCAAATAACGGATCAAACCACACCTCGGTTCAAGAGCAACCCGTCAGCGTCAAGAAAATCGACTTTCCATTCGGGCACAACTTCACTTTTGAAAACTTCCTGATCGGCAAAAAGAACTACTTTCCCCTTGCCTCAGCCAAGGAAGTCGCCCGTGTGGAGAATATTTCATTCAATCCCTTTGTCATTTGCGGTAAAAGCGGATCAGGGAAATCACACCTTCTAAAAGCCATAGCCAACGAAGTCTGCAAAAAGGTAGACCGGGAAAAAGTATTCCTCGGCAACGTTGATGACGTGCAGAATATCTACTCTGTCCGTTTCGGCGGTGACATCATGCGTGCAAGGAATTATTTCTTTGATTTCGAATACTTTTTCCTCGATGACCTCAGGCAGATTAAAAAATACGAACATCTGCAGCAGGAACTCATCTCCATTTTCAACAACTTTTATGAACATGGAAAACAGATGGTCTTCAGCTGTACCGACAAACTGGCTTCCTATGACTTTTTGAACAAGAACCTCAAATCAAGGCTCGAATGGGGACTCATCGTCACCCTGAAAAGGCCGGACCTGGAGATCAGGGCCAAGTATGTTCAAAAGCAGTGCAAACTGAAAAAACTGCCGTTGAGCAAGGACCAGATCCTGACTCTTTCCCAAAGATTTCAGGACTTCAGATACCTGCAGGGTATCATCATCAAACTTTCTGCATTCCGTGAACTTGTGCGCAAGAACATGGATGACCGGGATTTTGAACACATTCTTAGTAACACGGAAGAAAAGGCTGACGAGACCCTTACACCTGAATACGTAATTGAGTCCGTAGCCTCCCATTTCAACCTCAAACCATCCGACCTTACAGGGAGCAAAAGGCACAAAATGACTGCCCACGCCAGACAGGTGGCTATGTACCTTTGCAGGGAACTTTTAGGAATTTCATACCCGGCCCTGGGACGGACATTTGGAGGGAAAGACCACTCAACTGTTCTTTATTCGGTAAAAAAAATACAAGAATTACAAAGAGATGACAGAGTTTTGAAAAGACTGTTGATAGACTTGAAGAATAAGTGTCTTTTGCGTGTCTCAAACTGAACAAGTTCAAAAAGAGTGTAGGTTTGTTACTTAAATACGACATGAAATGTGCAAAAAAAACTAAATAAATTCGAATACTTACTGTGAATAGAAACATAGGAACCGACCTAATAAAAAAAACAAGGAGAATATATATGTATTTAAAGGTGAATAGGGATGAAGTGATCGAAGGATTGCAGAAGTCTGCCAGCATCATTCCCGCCAAAACAGGAGCTGCGTATCTGCGCACCATCTGGCTGAAAAGTGATGGTGGTAACCTGCGTATCATGTCCACTGATTCCAATCTGGAATTCTGCGGGACATATCCGGCCGAGATTATGGAAGAGGGACTTGCAGGAGTACAGGGACGTGCTTTCTATGATCTGGTCCGTAAACTGCCTTCCGGTGAACTGACCATCAAGAATGATGCTGACGGTTCTTCCATTCTGGTTGAGCAGGGTTCCAGAAAATACAAGCTGCCTGTGAATGATCCCACCTGGTTTCAGAAATTCTCCTCTTTTCCTTCTGAGGGCGCAGTATTCTGGTCCGGCGATTTTCTGCTTGAGCTCATTGAAAGAATCGCCTTCTGCATCAGTGATGAGGACAGTATGGAAGCCATTGCTTGCATGAACATTGTACCTGCTGCTGATGAGAATGGTAAGTTTGTGGAAGTATGCGGCCTGAACGGACATCAGTTCGCACGCCTTAAATTTATCAATGATGATATCCATTCAATTCTTCCTGAAGAAGGAATCCTTATTCAGAAGAAATATCTGGTTGAACTTAAAAAGTGGCTCACCGAAGATGAGATTGAACTCAGCCTCAGTGAAAAGCGTCTTTTCTTTAAGACCGCAGACGGCAAGGAAACTTTCAGCCTGCCGCTGAGTTACTACCAGTATCCGAACTACAAGAATTTCCTGTCCAAGCTCAATGATGATGATGTTTCGCGCATGAAAGTGGAAAAATCCGAGCTCTCTATGGCTCTGGACCGTATCTCCATTTTCAACACCGATTCCAACCGTTGTGCATCCTTCCTGTTCAACCCCGGCGAGCTGGTGCTCTTCTCACAGGGTCAGGAAGTAGGTACTGCGACCGAATCCATGGAGATTGAATTTTCCGGCGAAATGGAACGCATTGCTTTCCCCACCAAGAACCTCATTGAGATCCTTGGGCACTTCCAGTCCGACAAAATCAACTTCACCCTGACCGGAGCCGAAGCGCCCTGCGGCGTTACCGGTGGTGATGACAACGAATATCTCGTTATCGTCATGCCCATGAAGGTTCAGGAAGAGACTTACTACAGCGAGGAAGACGTTTAATGGCTCCTAACCAAGATTACAGCGCGGAATCGATTACCGTCCTTGAGGGACTTGCCGCGGTTAGAAAAAGACCTGCCATGTACATCGGTTCAACCGATATCAGGGGTTTGCACCACCTTGTTTACGAGGTGGTCGACAACTCCATCGATGAAGCCATGGGCGGGTATTGCGACAAGTTCAAGGTAACCCTGCATATGGATAACAGCGTAACCGTATCCGATAACGGCCGCGGTATTCCTGTTGATATCCATCCCAAAAAGAAAAAACCGGCTCTTGAAATCGTTATGACCGTGCTTCATGCCGGTGGTAAGTTCGATAACGATGCCTATAAAGTTTCCGGTGGTCTGCACGGGGTTGGTGTTTCCTGCGTAAACGCCCTTTCTGAGCATCTTGAGGCTACAGTTCGACGCGGGGGTAAGATTTACCGCCAAAGTTACGAGAGAGGGGTTCCTACGGGTCCTCTGGAGTGCATCGGTGATGCAGTGACTACCGGTACAACCATCCGTTTTCGTCCTGATGAGGAAATTTTTGAAACCAACCAGTTTGATTTCAACACCCTCAAAAAGCGTTTTCGCGAGCTGGCCTACCTGAATAAAGGTCTTGAAATTGAATTTGTCGATGAAAGATCAAACGAAAGTGCCAGCTTCAAGGCTGACGGCGGTATTGTTTCTTTTGTTGAAGATTTGAACAAAGGGCAGACCACAGTCAGTGAAATTATTTATGCCGAGTCCGAGACCGACAACGTAATTACTGAACTGGCTGTGCAGTACAACACTGCCTTCAAGGAAAACACCCACACCTTTGCCAACAACATCCGTACTGTTGAGGGTGGAACACACCTGGCAGGTTTCAAGGGTGCCCTGACCCGTGCCATCAATACTTACATTCAGAACTCTGACCTGCCTAAAAAGCTTAAAATCAAGCTTTCCGGTGACGATGTTCGTGAAGGTCTTACCGCGGTCATCAGTGTTAAACTTCCTGATCCGCAGTTCGAAGGTCAGACCAAGACCAAACTCGGTAACTCCGAAATGGTCGGTATTGTTTCCGGTATGGTTTACGACAAGCTTTCTTCTTATTTTCAGGAAAACCCCAAGGATGCAAAAGCTATCGTTGAAAAGGTAGTTGATGCCGCTCGTGCAAGGGATGCAGCTCGCAAGGCTCGTGACCTTGTCCGCCGCAAGGGTGCTCTTTCCGACCACTCCCTGCCCGGTAAGCTTGCCGACTGCCAGTCCAAAGACCCGGCCGAAAGCGAACTCTTTATCGTTGAGGGTGACTCCGCGGGTGGTTCTGCAAAACAGGGCCGTAACCCGAAACATCAGGCTATCCTGCCCCTGCGCGGTAAAATTCTGAACGTTGAGAAAACCCGTTTTGACAAGATGCTCGGTAACAAGGAAATCCGGGCTCTGATTACTGCAATGGGTATCGGTATCGGTCAGGAAGAGGGCGAAAAGGATTTCGATAAGCTGCGTTACCACAAGGTCGTTATTATGACTGACGCGGATGTTGACGGCTCCCACATTAGAACCCTGTTGCTGACTTTCTTCTTCCGTCAGTATGAAGAGCTTATTGAGCGTGGTCATCTCTACATTGCGCAGCCGCCGCTGTACCGTATTGCCAAAGGTAAATACGAAAAATTCATCAAGGATGATTCCGAACTCTACTCCCTGCTTATCGAGAGAGTTGCCAAGGATATCACCATCAAAACCGAATGCGGTCAGGAATATCATCAGGAATCTCTAATCGAACTGCTTGATGACATCCGTTTTATCAAAGGCAAAATCGGCGAAGCTGCCAACATGGGTATTTCTGATGCCCTGTTCGCAAAACTGGTCAGCCTTGATGAAAAAATGACTCCGGAGATGTTTGCCGACAGTGATCCGCAATCTTTTATCTTCAAAATGGAAGAGTCCGGTTACAAGGTCATTATTGAGCGCGAAGAGACTGAAACCGAGGGTGAAGCCCGCGTTTACGTTGTTTTTGAAAACGAAAACGGGCACCGCACCAGACTGGCAGTTGAATTCTTCAACTCCAAGCTGTTCCGCAACACCTATGACCGTAACCGCAAAATCGTAGATGAGTGCGACGGTATCGACTTCAAAATCACCCGTGGTGAAAATGAAACCGAAGTCAGAGGTATTTTCAGCCTGCTCGACGGTGTGATGGAAGAAGCCTACAAAGGTATCAACCTTCAGCGCTATAAAGGTCTGGGTGAAATGAACCCCGAGCAGCTCTGGGAAACCACCATGGATCCCGAGAAGAGAACCATGCTGCAGGTAACCATTGAAGACGCAACCGCTGCCAACGACATCTTTGAAGACCTCATGGGTGATAACGTTGAGCCGCGCCGCGAATTTATTGAAAAGAACGCTCTCGCAGTTCAAGAGCTTGATATTTAATTCGGAGAAACAATGTCTCAAATCACAATTGAAGAAGAGCTTAAGAAATCGTACTTAGAGTACTCCTTGAGCGTAATCATCGGCCGTGCGATCCCCGATGTAAGGGACGGGCTGAAGCCTGTACACAGGCGTATTCTTTACGCCATGCACGAGCTTGGTAACACTTACAACAGGTCCTATAAGAAATCGGCCCGTGTTGTCGGTGACGTAATCGGTAAATATCACCCGCACGGTGACTCTGCTGTTTACGATGCCTTGGTACGTATGGCGCAGGAATTTTCCATGCGCGATCCGCTTGTAGACGGTCAGGGTAACTTCGGTTCCATTGACGGCGATGCTGCAGCGGCTATGCGTTACACCGAAGCAAGAATGTCAAAACTCAGTTCCGAGTTCCTGGCCGACCTTGAGAAAAAGACTGTCGATTTCCGCGACAACTACGATAACTCCTTGCAGGAACCTTCTGTCCTGCCTACCAAGGTTCCCAACCTGCTGCTGAACGGTACTTCCGGTATTGCGGTTGGTATGGCTACCAATATTCCGCCTCACAACCTCGGCGAGCTGATCAACGGTACCGTGCATCTGCTCGATAATCCCGAGTGTGAAATCGAAGACCTTATGGACTTTATTAAAGGTCCTGACTTCCCCACCGGAGCACTTTGCTTCGGCGGCAAGGGACTTCGTGAGGCTTACCTGACCGGGCGTGGTTCCATTAAAATTCGCGGTGTTGTTAACATCGAGGAGAAAAAGAACGGCCGTCAGTCCATCGTTATCACCGAGATTCCCTACGCACTGAACAAATCCAGCATGGTTGAAAAGATCGCCCAGCTGGTTGGTGAAGGTAAGATCGAAGGTGTTTCCGACCTGCGTGACGAATCTGACCGTAAGGGTATCCGCGTTGTTGTTGACCTGAAAAAGGGTGCAATCGCCGATATTATCATCAATTCCCTGTACAAGTTCACCCAGCTGGAACAGAGCTTCGGCATCAACATGATGGCTGTTAACGCCAACCGTCCGCAGCTCATGAACCTGAAGCAGATTCTGGCTGCATTCCTGGAACACCGTCGCGAAGTCATCATCCGCCGCACCCGCTTTGATCTGGATAAATGCGAAAAACGCGCTCACATTCTCGAAGGTTTGCGCATCGCACTGGATAACATCGATGAAGTTGTTAAAATCATCCGCGGTTCCAGTAACGGTGATGAAGCACGTATCGGTTTGATGGATCGTTTCGAACTTTCCAAGGTTCAGGCTCAGGCTATTCTCGACATGCGTTTGCAGAGACTGACCAACCTTGAACACGAAAAACTTCTTGAAGAATATGCAGAGATTCTCAAGAAGATAGAATACTTCAAGTCCATCCTGGCTAATGAGGAAGTTCTGAAAGGAGTAATCCGTGACGAGCTGGTTGAGATCAAGGACAACTACGCCACCGAGCGTAAGACTGTTCTCATGGATCACAACCCTGATGATATCGACATCGAAGACCTGATCCCCGATGACGATGCGGTTATTACTCTTTCCAGACGCGGCTACATCAAACGTACTCCGCTTTCCAACTACCAGAAGCAGAAACGCGGCGGTAAAGGTATTGCCGGTGTTCAGACCAAGGATGGGGATTTTATCCACACCTTCCTGACCACTTCGAACCACCAGTACCTGCTGCTGTTCACTTCCAAAGGTAAGATGTTCAAAATCAAGGTTCATCAGGTTCCCGAAGCAAGCCGCATCGCCCGTGGCGCGCATATCGCCAACCTGCTGCCTCTTGAAAAGGACGAGACTATTGCCACTGCAATGACAATGCGTGAGTTCGAAGAGGAGTGTTTCTTCCTGTTCGTAACCAAGAGCGGTATGATTAAACGTTCTTCCATTGCTCTTTACCGCAACTGCCGTCAGTCCGGTATTCGCGCTGTAGCCCTGAAAGAAGGTGATGCACTGATCACAGTTAAGGAAGTCAGCGCAGATTCCGAAGCCGTACTGGTTACCAGAAACGGTACCTCCATCCGCTTCAGCTGTCAGGATGCAAGAGCCATGGGTCGCGTAGCCAGCGGTGTTAAAGGTATTGCACTGCGTCCCGGCGATGAGGTTGTTTCCGGTGTTGTTACCGGTGATGAGGAACGTGTTCAGCTGCTTACCATCTCCGAAGGCGGTTACGGTAAACGTACTGACATTGATCAGCATCGTATCCAGACCCGTGGCGGTAAAGGTATCATCAGCATGAGGGTGACCACTAAGACCGGTAAGGTTCTTGGTTCAATTATGGTTTCACCTGAAGATGAAGTTGTTCTGCTTACCTCCGGTAACAAAATTATCCGTATGGGCGTTAAAGATGTTTCCCTTGTTGGCCGCGCCACTCAGGGTGTTCGTCTTGTTCGTATGGATGACGGTGATCATGTTGTCGGTTTTGACCTTGTTCAGGATGCAAATGAAGAAATAACTTCCGAGCCTGAAGGTGAAGAATCCGAATAATGAAGAGATTCTTGATTATAATAATCGCATCCCTGCTGCTTATGGCGCAGGGATGCGATAAGCCTAACGATAACAGATCAGAAGTTATCGATAAGGCTAGGTCTAGTTTTATCAGCGGCTTTTACAGTGATTCGGAAAAAGGATTCGAAAGATACCTGCAGGATAACCCGCAGGGAGAGCATCGTTTTGAAGCCTGGAATTATCTGGTAAAAATTGCTGCTGAAGTTCGTCACGACAGCGAGCGCGGTGCAGCAATTCTTGAAGCCATGTATCTTGAGTTTGGTCATAAACCTGACCTCGCTTCGAAATTAAAGCTTCAGCTGGCAGAAATGTATATTCGTACCGGCCAGTATAAAGAAGCTGTTGAAGCTTTGGAAAAAAGCCTTGAATATTCTGAACAGACTCAAGAGCAGCTTGATTCAAAACGGACTATGCTTGCTGAAACTTTCCGCAAGTTAAGAAATTATGATCTGGCAATTTACACATACAACGACATAGCCAAAAGTACCGATAACCCGCGTACTAAAGCCCGGGCTATTTTTGAAATGGCTCACACACTGACCCTTATCCAAGCTTGGGAAAGGGCGGAATCAGAACTTGAAAAACTACTCAAAATGGAAGGTATTTCTGAGGATATTCATGCTGAAGCAGTCTTTATGCTCGCTGATATTTATGAAGACAGGCATGAGTATAAAAGGGCCGTAGAATTGCTGGAAGGGATTGTTGATACTTATCCCAACCCTTACGCAGTGCGATATAAGCTTGATTATTTGAAGAAGCGGTATTGAAAATTTTAATTAACTGATTTGAGGTGGATTTATTATGAAATTGACACGTTATGAAAGAATCAATCTTGCAAATCAATTTAAGATCTTAGCTGATCTCAATGATGATGAAGGCTATTTAATTTATAGCAAAATTTTGGAAAATGGATATGAAGATGACTATCATATTATTTTTGATAATTATGATGAAGTTTTCACCCAAGATAGATGTGAATTTGTAAAAAGTGTTCTTGAAATGTATGAGTTTATACAATTAGCAGGCAAAGAAAGTAAAAATGAATTGATACTTGAACACAGATTTTTTAAATTTAGAGGGTATGACGGCAATAATGAGGGTCAATACATGCGCTATGCACGATTTGTAATAAATGATCTTGATATGTGGGATTATCTTGAAGTAGCCAAAAAAGATTTAAATAGCCATATGCCTATGCATCATAGATATTCAGCAATGTTAGATGTTTTTGTAAATTGTGAAGATAAGTATAATCTCACTGAGGGTGAAGTATTAGATATACTTGATGCAAAATAAGTTAGCAGCTCAATTTTTATAAATTGAGCTGCCAAAATTAAAAGAAATCGTATCATCATATAACAATCCCCAATCCCTTCGCAATAAACCCGCCGAAAACCGAAATAACTTCCGATCTTATTCCGGGTTGAAATCTCAGGTCTATGTAAATTGATTCTATGGGCGGTAGTCCATCTGAGGGAATTGCATGCCTGCATCCATTTGCTGTTGTATCTTTGGTTACTACTGCTATTGCCAAGCCTCCTTGAACTGCTGCAAGCAACCCTGCCAGACTGGGACTTCCATAGGCTATGCGGTATTTACGTCCAATCTTATTTAAAGCTTTCAAGCCGTTTTCACGATAACAGCAGACCGGATGAAATAGTGCTAAAGGAAGTTCTTCCACTTCTGATGGGTCCATTCTTTGCGGTAAAATCCAAGTCAGCTCCAGTGGGGCAGAATATTTTGTTTTTACCTTATCTGTTGCAATAACGAGATCTAATTGTCCGTTTTTAAGCATTTTGCTCAGGGTCGGAGTATCATCACAAAATACATCTATCTGAACCTGAGGATGGTTCACGGCGAATTCCCTAAGTATGCCGGGAAGGTGTTTCATGGCGTAATCGTCCGGGGCTCCAAGGCGTATTTTTCCATGGAGGGTAGGAGCGGATACAGCAGTGAGGGCTTCATCGTGCAGCTTGAGTATTTTGGATGAATACCGGTAAAGAATTTCTCCTTCCACGGTTAAAGTAACTCCTCTTCCGTCACGTTTAAAAAGCAGGCATTGGAGGTCTTCTTCAAGCTTTTTTATTTGCATGCTTACTGCTGCCTGCGTCTTGTGAACAAGACCTGCTGTGCGGGTAAAACTGCCTGTGTCTGCTGCGACAACAAAGGAACGAAGTAGGTCAGGAGTTAATTGTGCTGTTTTAAAGATATCAAACATTCTTATGTCGTAGATAAAAAACATTAGTTTGTCTAATGTCTGTGAGTCAGTCATTCTCTCCAAAACAAGAGGTTAAAACCATGAACAAGGAGACTGGTAATGGCTGAAAAACAAATAGAAATACATAAGCAGATTGGTGAAAACTGGGGAACGTATATGAAATTGATGCCCGAGGTAGGGGATCTTTATGACCAATTTCATGGTGAGGTTTATAAAGACGGAACAGTTAAAGCCAAGGAGAAAAGATTGATGGCTATAGTGGGGGCATTGGTCAGTGGTTGCAGGGCATGTATGCTTTACCAGACCAAAGAAGCTCTGAATCTTGGTGCCACTGTTGATGAAATTCTTGAGACTTGTGCCGTGGCAATTTCACTAGGCGGAACGATGGCTGCCGGGGAAGCAACACACATAATGGGATTTCTTAAAGAGTTAGGAAAGATTGATTGAGATGAAAACAAAAACGCCGGTTCCATTTGGTTCCGGCGTTTTTATGTCTTACTCTTCAAAATCATAAACCGTGTAACTACTCATCAGTTCCAGCATGATGTACGTGCTTGTATTTTCCCTGATACAAGTGGCAGCATCAATAATCATTTTGAGCTTAATACCAAATTCATTAAGGATGGATTTCTTACGCTCCTTAATGATTTTACTTGCGTATTCAGGATTCATACTTGAAGAACTTATCGATAATCCTTTTGTGAAATAATATATGTTTGAATTACGTATGAGATTTTCGATTCCATGCATTCCAAACTCATCATGAATTAGTTTCAGTTTGAAAAGACTCATTGCAATATCTTCAGCAGGTAGCTCATCTTTGACAGCAGGAATGAGCAGGAGAGGGCCGTTTTTAATTAGCCTCTCTTGCATAGAATTATCTTCAGGAAAATTATCAGCCAACCTTGCCGCGAAGTCGCGGTCGTTCTTTTTATCCAGCAATTCCAGCAGAAACTCTTCAATCAGATTAAGAAGCTGTTCGTACTGAAGATATGTTGATTTGCGTAGCTTGTTGGTTTTTTCAATGAATTCATTTTTTCGAATGTCATCGATGGCATAGGCAAAAATTTTGGCGCTGAAATTATCTTCCAGCCTTTTTAATACAATATTCTCAGCTTGTGCTTTTTGACCGAAAAGAGACTTTATGTTCTTGGCTGCCAGATTCCACCATGAAATTAAGTCATGAATATCATTATGATAAAAATTAAATCTTGGAAGATTATCCGAAAATTCGGCTAATTCTCCGGAAGTATTCAATATGGATTCATCAAGACTGATAGTAGGTACTTGAATTTTGCCCTCTTCCTTCAGTTCCTGAACCCTGTCCATAAGGTCTTCGCAAGTTTTTTCAAAACGTGAGAAAGGGATATTCAGTTCTCCGTTTTCATAGTTCTGAATTATCTTATTAATCCTTGCAGCACGGACCATGTTGAAGTTTTCCAATACTTTTCGGCGAGCCTCTTCTGAGAGGAGGATTAAAATTTTTGCTGCTGTAGCATTGTTGATTTCGCGGTTAAATATTTCCTGTAAGCAGAAGTCAGGAAGCAGACCGAGAGAATCTAATTTGTACTGCTCGTTAAGTGCTGAAATATCGGTCATAGTCATTTCTCTCTAAAAAGAACGCGAAGTTACTGTATGTATTTAGGTCACCGGAGACAAAAAAAGTAATCCCCGTCCAAGTTTGAACGGGGATTACTTATTTAAACTAAAGTACAGGCAAATAGGTCGATATCTCGTACTCGGTTACCTGAGTACGATAGTGATCCCATTCCTTGATCTTGTTTCTGTAAAGGTTGCTGTGGATATGTTCGCCAAGGCATTCCTTTACAACCTCACTGTTTTTCATGGCTACTGCTGCTTCATAGAGGTTGCCGGGAAGGGCGGTAATACCGTGCTCAGCGAGGGTGGGGCCATCCATAGCGAAGATGTTCTCTTCGATAGGGGCCGGTAATTCGTAAGCTTCATCAATTCCCTTGAGTCCGGCTTGCAGCATTACTGCAAAGCAAAGATAGGGGTTGGCGGCCGGGTCCGGACAGCGCAGTTCCATTCTGGTGGCGTTTTCCTTACCCGGTTTATACATGGGCACCCTGACCAGTGTAGAACGGTTCTTACGGGCCCATGATACGTACACAGGTGCCTCATAGCCGGGAACCAGACGTTTGTAGGAGTTTACCCACTGGTTGGTAACGCAGGTCATTTCCGGTGCATGCTTGAGGATACCGGCAATGTAGCTTTTTCCTTCCGGGCTGAGATGATATTCATCGTTGGCATCGAAAAAGACGTTACGGCCGTTTTTGAAAAGAGACTGGTGCACATGCATGCCGGAACCGTTTTCACCGAAGATCGGTTTGGGCATGAAGGTAGCGTAAATACCATGCTTGCGGGCCACTTCCTTGACGATAACCCGGTAAGTCATTGCAGTATCAGCCATGCGCATACCTTCTGCATAGCGCAGGTCGATTTCGTGCTGGCTGGGTGCAACCTCGTGATGGCTGTATTCTACATCGTAACCCATCTGCTCAAGGGAGAAGATAATGTCGCGGCGTACGTCATTACCGAGATCAAGAGGCGGTGCGTCAAAGTAGCCGCCACGGTCGATGATCTTAGTGCCTTTTTCATCCTGAAAGAGGAAAAATTCCAGTTCGGGGCCTACATAGTAGGTGTAACCGCGCTCGGCAGCCTTATCGAGAGTCTTTTTAAGTACCCAGCGGCTGTCTCCCTCATAAGGGGTTCCGTCAGGGTTCTGAATGTCGCAGAACATACGCGCTACAGGGCGTTCTGTGGGACGCCATGAGCAAAGCTGAAAAGTGGTGGGATCTGGAATGGCGATCATGTCTGATTCTTCAATACGGGTAAAACCGAGAATTGAAGAACCGTCAAACCCCATACCTTCCTCAAAGGAAGCTTCAAGTTCCTTTGGTGTTATCTGAAAACTCTTGAGCGTTCCGAGAATGTCTACAAACCAGAACTGTACGAAACTGATATTGTAATCACGTACAGCCTTCAGAACGTCATCGGCGTTTTTGCAATTAAAAATTGGCGCAGTCACAGTAGTTCCTCCTTGAAAAAGAAGTTTTATAAACAACCCCGATAGGCCGCGTAATATCATTTACGCATATATGAAGGGTAGTTTGTTGATATTGTTAAGTATAATTGCGCAGAATTATTTGATATCAAGCCGATAATAGCTGATTATGGATTCTTTTTGCAATCTGTATCCGCACAATTTTTCAGAAATCAGATTGAATCAATCAGGTCCCGAACTTCCTTGAAGAAAGCAAGTATCTCAGAATGGTTGCGAGATTCAGAATTGATATCCAATCTGTTAAAGAAAGATACAATATTTCCCTTAGGTGTTTTGGTCATACTGAAATGGAGCTCGTAAAGTGGTCCTTCAGCAGACTTAACTGCCAGAACCCAGTCCCGTCCTTCTTTGTGCCAGATTTTGGAAGCCCCTTCGATTTTATTGTTGCTGACCAGATATACCAGTTCCTGCAATGTGAAAGGATGCCCCGGTTTTCCGGGCAGACCGAGAAATTCACCACTGTCAGAGTGGATGACTACCGGGAGTTCAAGAAATTCATCATCAGGTTCAATGGCTGAGCTGTCAGCATCGAAAGAATATGATTCTTCCTGACCGTTATCTTTTTTGATGGTCACAACTTTCTTTGCTGTGATTCTTTCAGGCTGTTGCAACCCTCCGGAGCTGGCCAGTATTTCTTTAATCTCCTGCAACAGTTCATTTGTACCTGCCGGGGATTCAGACTGGGCCTGAACCAGTTCTTTTAAGGATTTTTCCATGCGGGCAAGACGTTGTTCTGCTTTTGCCTGAGCTGTAACCAGCGCTGCAAGTCCGTTCATCATCTGGGTGGTAGTCTTTGCCAGCTTTTCGAATTCTTCGTTGTTTACTTGCGAATCCTGTTTTGTTTCCGATAACTGACGATTTTCTTTAACTGACTCAAATTCTGTTAAAAGTTTGTCGCGAATCTGCTTTACCGATAGGTTTTTGTTAAAGAGGTCGCGAATTCTAAGGCAGAGTTTGTCAGCACCTTTTCTGAAGCGCAGCGGTTTACCGTGCCCGACAATGAAAAAGAATTCAGGAAATTTTTTGCGATAACTTTTGACGGTGGTGACTGAAACTCCGGTTATGGAGGAAAGTTCCCGGTGGGTGAATGTCTCGGCAGTCATTTTAAGCTGTCCTGTATAATTTTATTGATCTGTAAGTGCTTAGATCAAAGTTTATCTGCTGAATCGTCAGAAAATAATTTCAATATATCTAGTCAATAATAGCCAGATTTAGTTATCGATAACTTTAATCGTCGGGGAGGTCAACAAGGTAAAAAAATAGAACGACTGCAGTCATGGTAAAAGCAGCCGTTCTAAGCAACAGAGGTCATGAGATAACCTGATTCAGGAATTGTTGGTGGAGTGTTAATTCCTGACTGGATTCAGAATAGTCATCCTTAGAATTGAATGACAATATTATAGTTCAAATCAAAATAGGCACTATTTTTAGGTAACTATTAGTGTCTATGGTTATGGAAAATTTTCTAATTTTAATTATCGATAAGTTCTTTTTCAAAGCGATCAGTTTTGAAATCTAGTCAGCAGGGAAATGATAAAAAGTACCACCAGTGCGGCCATGAGGATGGTATTGATATTGATGCCGCCTTTGACTTTCTGCTTTTTGCGGTACCCGAATATCAGGATCAGAATTGCTATGAAGAGAAGAAGTTTGAACATGAGAAGACTATTTAAATCGTCTTGCTGAAAAATGCAAAGTGAGGGCTGTGGGATATTCCACAGCCCTCACTTTAATATTAGATAACTTTATTCAGCGGGTATTCGATGATTCCTTCCGCGCCCATATCGATGAGTTCGGGGATGAGTTCACGCACGACCACTTCTTCAACCATAATTTCAACAGATACCCATTCGGGATCGGAAAGGTCGGATACAGTGGGTGAGTTCAGGCTTGGCATTACTTTCATGGCCTTTTCAAGGGAAGCCTTGGGCATGTTCATTTTCAGGCCGACCATCTTTTCAGCCCGCAGCGCACCTTGGAGCAGCAGGTTGATGTTTTCGATCTTCTTGCGTTTCCAAGGATCATTCCATGCATCTTTGTTGACGATGAAAACGGTGTTGGTGGACATGACTTCGTCAATTACACGCAGTCCGTGTGCCTTGATGGTAGTGCCTGTTTCAGTAACTTCGACAATAGCGTCGCAGAGACCTTCGACTACTTTTGCTTCAGTGGCACCCCAGGAGTAGAAAACGTCTACATCGATATTTTTTGATTCAAAATATTCTTTGGTGGCTCCGAGAAGCTCGGTGGCAATTTTTTTACCGGCAAGATCTTCGGGGGTTCTGTAGGGAGAGTCTCCGGCTACAGCCAGAATCCAACGGGCAGGTCGGTTGCTGACTTTGGAATAAACGAGACTTGATATTTCAACAACGTCGGATTTGTTTTCAAGAACCCAGTCTCTTCCGGCAAGTCCGCAGTCCAGAATTCCATCTTCGATGTAACGTGAAATTTCCTGTACACGGCACATGGATATATTTAGCTCATCATCGTTTACGTCAGGAAAATAGTTTCTGTGGTGCAGGTTGATTTTCCAGCCGGACTTGGCAAAGAGTTTGATTGTTGAATCCTGCAGGGAACCTTTGGGCAGTCCTATTTTGAGTTGATTGGACATTATTTGTATACCTCCTTGGGGTCAAAAACTATGGGCGAGCATTCTATTACTTCGCCATCCTTAATTTCACGATAAAAACAGCTTCTGTATCCTTTGTGACAGGCTGCGCCGCCGATCTGGTCTACGAGCAGGACGAGGGTGTCCTCATCGCAATCAATTTTGATGGATTTGATTTTTTGCACATGACCGGATGTTCCGCCTTTATGCCAGAGGGTGTTGCGGCTTCTGCTCCAGTAATGGGCATCACCGGTTTCAAGCGTCTTATTCCATGCTTCTTCATTCATGTAAGCCATCATCAGGACTTCGCCTGTTTCAGCATCCTGTGCGATGGCCGGTACCAGACCGTTCATTTTTTCAAAGTCGGGCTTGATCATACAATCCTCTGTTTAGCGGGGCTTTGCAACCTCATGTAATTAGATGAAAAAGGGATAATATATCCCGCCAATTGCCTTGCATTAAATATTCCTGTGAGCAAAAAAAAGCGCCGTCTGAGATCAGGCGGCGCTTTTAAGTGTGTGTAAGGAAATATCTGCGTTATTTCTCGCTTTTTCCCTGGCACTCCTTGCAGACGCCGAAAAGATACATCTCATGATGGGTAAGTTCAAAGCCATATTTTCTGGCGAGTTCTTCCTGAAGATGTTCGATTTCGTTATCTACTGCTTCGATAGTCTTACCGCAACGCTCGCACACAAGATGGTCATGATGCTCATGACCGTACTTATGCTCATAGCGGATTACTCCGTCGTTGAAATCGACGGATTTGGCAATGCCGGAATCAGCAAGCAGTTTAAGGGTACGGTAAACAGTGGCCTGTCCGATGGATGAGTCTTCTGTACGGACAAGGTTGTACAGTTCTTCTGAAGAGATATGACCTTCCTCAGCAAGGAACACTTCCAGAATTGTTCTACGCTGGGGGGTCATTTTAAGTCTCTGACGGGTCAGATATTCTGTAAATATATCTTGTGCTGATTTCATTAAACTGTATCCAAAAAATTTATGATTACCTTGAGAATACAGTTCACTTACATTGAATTGAAGACCGATGTCAATTGATCATTGCCCATATTTATTCCTAGGAGTATGAATATCGCAAAAAAGTGACGAAATGATGTCTTGATTCTAAATTATTACAATTTTCAGGATGATTTCGTTTCACCCTTTGCGGGGATTGATAATATTCAACCAAGGAGTTTTGCAAAATGGAACTGGAAAAATTTATTTCTGAATGGACTGAAGATCCTGCCGGTGTGAAAGATGTTTTTGTTGAATTCAAGCAGATTCTGGAATCTCTCGATAATACTGAGATTGAATTCCATGCCCGTCCCGGCGTGACCTATTCCATGCGCGGAGTAAAGAAAGGTCAGGATAAATGGCCTCTTTTCGCAATGGTGGATGTTATTGATGATGATCCCGCAAACCGTTGGCTTTCAGTTTGTTTCTTCGGTGATTGCATAAATGATCCCGACGAGCTTGGTGATTTCGTTCCCGGCGGCCTTCTCGGTCAGGATGGACATTGCTTTGATGCTGATGATGCTGAACCGAAGGAATACATTGCTGCCAGAATCAAGGAAGCTCATTCAAATCAGTAATACACCTAAAGATGTAATTTAAAGCGGGTTTCAGTGTAACTGAAGCCCGCTTTTTCCATTTATAATCTTCTTTTAAGTAATTTCCATACTCATACATTCTTGATATGCTATTGCTGGTTTTATTAATATTTTTTGTCAGTATAAATTAAAAGGCACAATATATAGGGAGTTCTCATGAGCAAAGCACAAGTTGTGAGTAGAGATAGTGAGCCAAGAATTGATAAAATGCTTCAGCCTTTTTATGAGTTCGTTAAGATTGAATCATCCGGCGGAATGGTACTGATCTTGGCAACAATTATTGCCTTGATCTGGGCAAACTCTCCCTGGGGCTACTTGTATGAAGCCTTCAAAAATATGCCGCTTACTGTCGGGGCTGGTGATTTTGTTCTTTCCAAGCCGGCTATCCTCTGGATTAATGACGGCTTGATGGCTGTTTTTTTCTTTCTGGTAGGCCTTGAGATCAAACGTGAAATTCTAGTCGGTGAGCTTAATTCATTCAGACAGGCTTCATTGCCGATTTTTGCTGCTATTGGCGGGATGGTTGTTCCGGCCCTTGTGTATGTTTTATTCAATATAGGAACTCCTTCAGCTGATGGTTGGGGTATTCCCATGGCTACGGATATCGCCTTTTCTCTTGGGGTGCTTTCCATGCTCGGGGACCGTGTTCCACTGAGCCTTAAGGTTTTTCTTACAGCAGTAGCTATTGTTGATGATATCGGCGCAATCCTAGTCATCGCTATTTTTTATTCTTCCGGCATATCACTTTGGATCATCGGCCTGGGTATGCTTTTTTTCGTGTGTATGCTTGTGCTGAACCGCATCGGAGTGCGTCATCCGCTTCCTTATCTGTTTTTCGGCTGTCTCATGTGGCTGGCATTTCTTAAAAGCGGAGTGCATGCTACTGTGGCCGGAGTTTTAGCTGCTATGACTATTCCTGCCTCCACAAGAATTTGCTGCACTGATTTTCTGGTTAGCATGCGTAATCATCTCACTGAATATGAAATGGGTGGCGATAATAACAGAGTAACCCTGTCCAATAAGCAAATGCTTTCGGCTCTCGGTGATATGAACAGGGATGTGCTAATGGCCAGCCCTCCGCTCAAGAGGATTGAGCATAACCTGCACTATTGGGTAGCTTTCGGAATTATGCCGGTTTTTGCTCTTGCTAATGCAGGGATAAATTTTAGCGGAGAAGGCGGAGGTATTGACCTCTTTCATCCGGTAACTCTCGGTATCTTTTTCGGTTTGATTGTCGGGAAAGTTATAGGAATCTGTTTTGCCAGCTGGCTGGCCATAAAAATTGGAATTGCCGAAATGCCAAAAACCCTTGTTCCCGGACATTTTGTCGGGGCGGCATTGCTGGCCGGGATAGGCTTTACCATGTCTATTTTTATTACCACCCTTGCATGGGATACCGCGTCACCTTTCATTGTTGATGCCAAGTTCAGCATTCTTGCGGCATCCGTTGTCGCCGGGATATTGGGATATTTAGTATTGAGGAATTGTCCCGTTATTCTTGGGTGTAAAAAATAGGCTGATTTTTTTAGTTATGCGCGAAACTAAGATTGTTTTTTTCAAGTATATCGCTGTGGTACTCGGCTTGTTTCTGGCACTGGATATTTTTATTCAGTACCAGTTGTATCAACGGTACAGGAATGATCAGAAGTTGTCTGTTTACCATCAGACGGCAGCGATACGTGCTCAGCTAGAGAAAGAAGTAAACAGCAATCTTTTGTTGATTCAGGGCTTGGCTGACTATGTTTCTTTCCATCCTGATTTTAGCATCAGTGAATTGGAGAGTTATTGTCAGGGAATGCTTTTCCGCTCAAATTTGATAATGAACATCGGCGTAGCCCCTGATTATATTATCAAATACGTGTATCCGCTCGATGACAATGAATCTATACTCGGTTTGGATTACAGGTTCTCCCCTGAGTTGTGGGATAAGGTTAAAGAGGTCCACGATACAGGTAAAATGGTAATCGCCGGACCATTGGACCTTGTTCAGGGGGGGAGAGGCTTGGTCGGCCGTGCTCCAGTGTTTGTGCGTTCTAATGAATACTTCTGGGGAGTTGTTTCAGCGGTTATAGATTTGAATCAGCTTTTGGTTAATGCCGGATTATCAGATCTTCCGAATCTTGATGTCGCTATTCGCAGTGTTGATGCCGAAGGTGTTGATGATGCTGTATTTTACGGTGATCCGAAGCTGTTCGATTCTGATAACAGTCCTGTTAGCATGCAGGTAATTCTTTCATCAGGATCTTGGAAGATAGCCGCAATACCCGCAGGAGGGTGGGGTATAATTCCTCCCGGATCAATCATTCTGCATGCGATTTTATTTCTGCTTGCCCTTACTATTTGTTTCACCATCTACAAAATTATTACCAAAAATGCTGAGGTTGAAATGGTTAAAACCAACCTCAGTGAAGCTCAGGCCATTGCCCATCTTGGTAATTGGTCTTTGGATTTACTGACAGGAAAAATTTGGTGGTCAAATGAAATATACCAAATTTTTGGATTGGTTAAGGGCGAATATGCTCCTTCAAAGAGAATCTTTTTCAGCGAGCTGGTTCATAATAAGGATCGAAAGTTTGTCCGTGATACCTACATTGAATCTATGAACAGCGGCGAACCATATTCGTTGGATCATAGGATAGTGCGCCCTGACGGCGATGTTCGTTATGTGTCATCGCGTGGCAGATTTAGTTATGATGTTAATGGTAAACCGATCCGTGCGTATGGAACAGTTCATGATATTACTGATCGTAAATTAATTGAAGAAGAACTCAGAGAGAGTAAAATCCGCTTTGACCATGTTACTGAGAAATTAAGTAGTAAGTTTGTTTTCTTTTCTCATACTATTGATGGTGAATTTATTCGTTTAAGTAAGGGATTTACCCATCTTGGGTATGGTTCTCCCGAAGGAGGGATTGGTAGAAGCTGGACTGAACTTTTTGATTTTGCACCGGAATCTCTCATAATAGCTGAAAAGAATAATGCCCGTATAATTTCTGGTAAGGTTGAATCAACCGAATATGAAGTGGAATTTACTACTCCTGATGGACAGGATCGATGTGTGTCTGTCTATGCGTATCTGGCTTATGATTTTGAGCTTGAAAAGAATGTTGTTGAGGGAGTTGTTCTGGATATTACCGATAGGAAAGCTTGGGAAGAAAGGTTGAAAATTTTGACTCGGGCAATTGAGAATGCCCCAGTGTCAGTAGTCATCACCGATACTAAGGGGGCGATTACTTATGTTAATCCATATTTTTGCAAGCAGACCGGATATTCAAAAAAAGAAGTCATAGGTGGTAATCCGAATATTTTAAGATCCGGTGAGCATGACGATTCATTTTACCAGGATATGTGGGAAACTTTAGTTCATGGCCGGACTTGGCGCGGAGAGATTGTAAATAAAAAGAAAGACGGTTCATTTTACTGGGAATTAGCATCCATTTCACCTGTTTATAATGAAAAAGGTGAAGTTGTAAGTTACGTTGCGGTAAAGGATAATATCAACGATCAGAAAGAGCTTGAGCGTCTCAAGGCTGATGTTGATCTGATCATGAGACATGATTTGAAAACACCGCTAAACGGTATTATCGGTCTTCCGGGATTGTTGCGTATGGATGATAATCTCACAGAGCAGCAACATAAATTACTTAAGACTATAGAAAATTCCGGTAAGAAGATGCTCCATATGATTGAAATGTCGTTGGACATGTTTAAAATGGAAACCGGAAAATATGAATATTATCCCCTGCAAATTGATATAATAAGTGTAGCAAAGCAGGTTATTGATCATTGCCGTTCAAGTATTTCAGCTCAAAAAGTACAAGTGGAATTGGTTGCTTCAGGGAATGCAAATCTTGATGAAAATCTATTTGTCTGGGGTGAGGAAAGATTGATTTATTCCTTACTTTCCGGGTTATTAACAAATGCTATTGAGGCTTCTCCTTCTGGAGAAAAAATAATTGTTGAGTTTAAGCAGGATGATAATACCCTAATCTCCATTAAGAATATCGGGGTTGTTCCTGAATCTATCAGGGAAAGATTTTTCCATAAGTATGTGACCCATGGTAAAGCCAGCGGTACCGGACTTGGAACATATTCGGCAAAGCTTATGGCTGATGCCATGCATTATGATATAAAAATGCAAACCAATGATGAGCGCAATGAAACAGTAGTAGGTTTCGAAATCCCAAAAGAAAGACCTGAATAAACGGGATGGTTTTCATGGAGTGCAGAAGAAAAATATTAGTAGTTGATGACGAGCCGCATAACATTATGTTGCTGGAAGGTATCTTGACCAAACTGGGGCATGAAGTTGTGGGAGCCGAGAATGCTGTGGTTGCGCTTGAAAAGTTGGACCGCACTTATGATCTTGTGCTCAGTGACGTAATGATGCCGGTAATGAACGGCTTTGAATTTGTTGAAAAGATCAGGGAGAATACTGAAACTCAGGATATTCCGGTCATTATGGTAACAACCCTCTCTCAAAAGGGCGACCGCCTAAAAGCTGTTGAGATCGGGGCCAATGATTTTATAACCAAGCCTATTGATATTGTAGAGCTTAGGGTCCGTACCGAATCCATGCTGCGTCAAAAAGCACAGCAGGATGAAATTAAATCTTTCGAGTCTGATCTTAATGAGCTGGTGGAAAGCCGTACTCTTGAATTGCGTGAAGCTTTGTCCAAGCTTGATGAAGCGCATGTTGAGACCATTCATCATCTTTGTGCGGCCGCTGAATATAAGGATGAAGAAACAGCGGACCATCTGGTCAGGATGGCTGAATACAGCCGTATTTTAGCAGAAAAAAGCGGTCTTGATGTTGATACAGTACAATTGATTCATACCAGCAGTCCCATGCATGATATAGGTAAGATCGGAATACCGGACAGCATTCTTCTTAAGCCGGGTAAGCTTACTGCTGAAGAATGGGAAGTGATGAAAAGCCATGCCGTTATCGGCGGTAATATCCTTTCCATGGGTAGTTCAGAATATATAAATATGGGTTCTGTTATTGCCCTGAGCCACCATGAAAAATGGGATGGTTCCGGCTATCCTTCAGGACTTTCCGGCGAAGATATTCCGTTACCGGGTAGGATTTGCGCAGTTGCGGACGTCTTTGATGCTTTGACCAGTAAACGCCCCTATAAGGAGCCTTTTTCCGTTGAGAAGTCGCTTGAAATTATGAAAGAGGGGCGCGGTATTCATTTTGATCCAAAGCTTATTGATTTGTTTTTCGAAAATATTGAACAAATACTGTATATTAAAGAAAGTTGTGCTGATTAGATTTCAATAGTTTATTTCGATAAATGCCTCATATAGCCGGCCATGCATTTGCTAAAAAATGCATGGCCGGCTTTTTATTTTGTGTATAGCTAGGGTTCTGATTTACGGAATGTCACAATTTGTGAACGGTGTTTACAAAGTGAACACCGTTTGCTAAACGCAGTTTATGTCAAAAATAAGCAGAAGAGAAGAAGAGCATAAGAGAATGAAGCAGAGAATCCTTGATGCAGCAAGAGAGCTGTTCGTTAAGGATGGTTTTGATAATGTTTCCATGCGCAAGATTGCGGCTAAAATTGATTATAGTCCGGCAGCTCTTTATCGATATTTCAAGAACAAGGAAGACCTTCTTTTGTCACTGAAACAGGAAGGGATGGAAAAATTCGGGCGAATGCAAATGCATCTGCCGGAAATAGAAGACCCTTTTCAGCGTTTACGGGAGGGCGGGCGCATCTATCTGGATTTTGCCTGTGCCGAACCGGAATATTATGAGTTACTTTTCAATAGAAGACCGCCTTCATTTGCTGATCCTGAAAAATGGATTGGAAAACCGCACCGCAATTTTATGAATTTTAAGGACACAGTCCGCCAATGTATTGAAACCGGTGTGCTGGGCGATGTATCGGTTGATATTGCTGTGGCTTCATTATGGTCGTCAGTCCATGGTTTGGCCTGTCTTGTTTCAACCGGAAGGTTGCAGAACAGCATGCCGGAGATTGATATGGATACTGTTTTCGATCAGGTCCTTGATTTTATTACTATTCCGCAAAGAGAGCGGGCTAGACAGGGGTTGAAAGATGAAAACTAGAACAAAGTTGATTGGTAAGGCAGCTGTTTATCTGCTGTTCATGCAGATTGCTTTGATAAGTCATATGTTGCCGAATGCATTTGCTTCAAGTGCCGAAATTTTTAAAGCAGGACAGGCTTCAAGGGTTGTAACTCTGATCGGATTTACCAGACCCAGAGTGGCGATGACGCTAGTCAGCGAAGAGTCGGCCGTATGCACCAAGGTATACTCTGATGTTGGAGACACCATCGGCGAGAGCGGTCGTTTTGCAGAGCTGGACCCCACCTTTATCAAGCTGGAGATTGCCCAGTTACAGGCTGATCTGAAGCGTCTGCGTTCCGATCTGACTTACTACGATAAAGAAGCCAAGCGTTATATCAAGCTGGTTAAGAAGAACACTGCCGCCCAGTCCGAACTGGACCTGCATATTCGTAATTTCGAATCTGCTGAAGCTTTGCTGCGCTCCACCCAGCTCAAGCTGAATGTGGACCGTGAGCATCTACGCCGTTACACCCTGCGTGGGCCAGCAGGATGGCGGGTTATCAAGCGGTACATTGAGCCGGGAGAATGGGTAAATAAAGGTGAGAAAGTCGCCGAACTCGGTAATTTCAAAACTCTGCTTGTACCCTACGCCCTAACCATTCCCGAACTAAAAAAAATCCGTAAATCAGATAATCTCACCCTTAAATTACCCGACCTCAATATTGAAGTGCCAGCCAAACTTGAACGCATTTCGCCTGATTTTGATCCAGAAACCCGTAAGGTTGAAGTTGATTTCGAGATCAGCAAGGGCGGTTTCGAATTCAGGGGCGGCTTAAGGACCGAGTTGGACATTAAAATGCCTGATCCCGGTGGGGCGGTAGTGGTTCCCAAGTCAGCACTGCTCAAAGCATACGATGATACTTTCATAGTTCGTCCTGACGGTGTGAGGGTAAAAGTACTCGTGCTCGGCGATACTGAAGACGGTAAAGCCCGCGTATCCTCAAGGGCAGTAAAAGCAGGCGAAGAGTTTTTAGTTAAACCATAAAATATCCCTTTGGGGAACCTGCCGGGGGCCTTAAACCCTTCCCCTGCCGCCGGAGGCATCACATATTATGAAAAATTTAATGCGTTTTACTCTTAAACAGACTGTTTTCATCAACATCATTTTTATCCTGTTGATGATTGTTGGAGTCTTCAGCATGACTGACCTGCCTGTTGAGCGTTACCCCAACGTTCATATGGGTAAGGTCGTCATATCCGGTTTTCTTCCCGGTGCCTCTCCGTCTGACGTGGAAGCACTGGTAACCAAGAAGATTGAGGATGCGCTGGATGATCTTGAAAACGTGGAATATATCCGTTCCCGTTCATTTAGAGAGCGGTCCAGTATCATGGTTAAATTCCTTGATGATACTGACTATGCCAAGGGATACGATGAACTTCGTTTCCGGGTGCTTTCCATCCAGAATGACCTTCCTCGAGAAATGGACCCGCCTACTTTTATGGAAATTAATGTCAGTGAATGGCTTCCGGTAATCAGGGTCTGCCTTGTGGGGGACCGCGCAAACCGTGCCCTGTCCATGATGGCTGATGAAATGAAGGTCCAGCTGCGCAAGATTCCGGGCGTAAATGAAGTAGAGGTTGAAGGGGAATATACCCGCGAATTTCACGTAAATCTTGATCCCCATAAACTGGTCCGTTTCAAGCTGACCTTTGATGATGTTGCCCGCGCTTTGGCTGATGCAAATATTTCCATCCCCGCCGGAGACTTTTCCGCTGCCGGGGGCGAGTATGTGATCGTTGTGGATGAGCGTTTCCGTACCCGTGAGGAAATTGCTGAAACCATCGTGCGTATGGACGGTGACGGATCGTTCGTTACCGTAGGCGATGTGCTCAGTGATGCACGAGTTTCCTACCGTGATCCGCAGGTGATCACTTCTATTAACGGCCGTAACGCAGTTACCCTCAAGGTTGTGAAATCCTTGGATGGTAATGCAGTGACCATTGCTGAGGAAGTGGAGAAAATATCTGATTCATTCAAGAGCGCTCTGGAGAAGGAAGGAGTAGAGCTTGTATTGACCAGTGACCAGCGGCTGCACATTGAGGATGCTATCAATACTCTGGGCATGAACCTGCTGGTGGGGATTGTACTTGTCTTTGTGGTTATCTATCTGGTCATGGGCTTCAGAAATGCCATGCTGACCACCATCGGGGTTCCTTTCGCTTTTCTGGTAACTATGATCATTATGAAGCTTACCGGGAACTCCCTGAACCAGATTACGCTTTTTTCATTTGTGCTGGTCAGCGGGATTATCGTGGATGACGCCATTGTGGTAGTGGAGAATATTTTCCGGCACGTGCAGGAAGGTAAGCCTCTAAAAGAAGCAGTCATTGACGGAACATCAGAGGTCTTCCTGCCAGTTGTTTCAGCAACAGCCACCACGGTTGCCGCCTTCCTGCCCATGCTGATTATGAGCGGATCTACCGGGGAATTTTTCGCGCAGGTGCCAAAGGCAGTAACTTTTGCTCTTATTGCCTCTTTGATTGAGTGCCTGTTGATTCTTCCGCCACATTTTCTTGATTGGCCCGGTGCTAAAGGACTGATGAAGAATCGGGAAAAGCATTCCCGTGAACCGGCTTTCATGCGTCCTTTACGTAGATGGACTGATAAGTTCCTTTCTGTGGTTGCCCGTTTCAGATTTATTTCTCTGACTGTGGTTTTCGGGGCATTTATTTCAGCCTTGTTTATCCTTGGTGTTTCCATTTCAGGGAAACTTCCGCTTATAAAAATCAAGTTTTTCCCTGATGATTATTCCCTTTACTATATTGAGCTGGAAGGTCCGGTGGCTACGCCTATTGAAGTTACTTCCGATAAGCTGAAACGTATTTCGGTCTTTGTGGAAAAGATGGGTCCGGGTATGGCCAAGTCTGCTACCGCTTTTGCCGGTTTTTACCAGAACGAAGATTATGAAATGGTTCATGGCTCCAACCTCGGTAATATTGTGGTTGAACTTCCGGCTAAGGATAAGCAGATCTTTGCTGATGCCCCGGAAAACGATCCCGGTGCGCATTTGGAATTTATGCGTAAGGAGCTGGAAAAATTCGCTGAAACAGGTTGGACATTCCGGGTCCGTCCTGAAAAAGACGGTCCTCCTGCGGGTAAGGATATCAATATCAGGATTCTCGGTGCTGACCATGGATCAGTTAAGGGACTGACTGCGGCGATCATGAAATTTATTAAGGATAACGATAAACTCGGCCCGCATCTGGTTAACCTCGCAACTGATGACGGAACGCCTAACCGTATTTTCCGTTTTGAACCAATTAATGAAAGGGTGGCTGAATACGGGCTGACACCGAAACAGGTTGCCGGTCTTTCCGGATCGGTGCTTGATGGCCGTTTTGTGGGTGAATTCAGGCTTTCTGATGAGGATGTCGACCTGCGCTTGAAAATTGATCCCCAATACCTCAATACCCCGGAAGATGCTCTCTCCGTGCCGGTGCTGGAGCATAATGAAAGTCCGGTGCGGATCGGGGATATCTGCGATGTATCCATTTATATGGAACCGGGGCAGTTCAACCGGTTTATGAGTCAGCGTGCAGTGACCATCACAGCCAATATCAAGTCCGGGTCGCGGCTTTCATCTCCTGCGGCAGTTAATATGGTCAGCAAGTTTTATGACTCTGTGCGTACCGAGTATCCCGGTGCAACGGTGAACTTTTCCGGTGAATATGAGTCCACCCGCAAATCATACACTTCGCTGGTTTATGCCTTTATGACCGCTATCCTGATCATTTACCTGATTCTGGCTACGCAGTTTCAGTCGTATGCTCAGCCTGTGATCATCCTTTCGGCGGTGATATTCTCGCTTACCGGAGTAATTCTGGGGACGTTCTTTTCCCAGACCATTTTCACGGTGAACAGTTTTATCGCCACTGTAGGGGTAACCGGGGTTGTAGTTAACGATTCGCTTGTCTTGCTGGATTTTATGAACAAGCTCTACAAATCGGGTATGGACCGCAAAGCCGCAATGCGCGAAGGGGTGCGCATCCGTTTGCGGCCTATCCTCTTAACAACCTTGACCACTACACTCGGCTTGTTGCCCATGGCGGTAGGTTTTCCTTCTTACTCCCTTGTCTGGGGGGCTATGGCTTCAACATTTGTTACGGGCCTTTGCACTGCCACTTTCCTGACCCTATTTATCATTCCCATTGAATGGGATTTATTGATGGGTTTTATGGAATGGCGAGAGAAGCGAAAAATGCAACGTGCAAAGTAAAATTGATTAATATGCCCCGGACTGAACTCAGTTCGGGGCTTTTTCCATAATTACTGTTTCTATTCCCGCAGGATTTATGGGGCCTGATTTGCTCTCTTTAAAACCGTATTTTTTGTACAGGTTCACGGCTGGTTTTCCGGATTCTATTTCAGGAGCGAAGGTGGTCACTGCTATGGGCCGTTCATTGCTTAACTGATTAATCGCATAGTCCAGAAGTATACTACCTATCCCTTTTCCGCGCGCTTTTTGCGCTACAGCAAACCATACAATTTCGTTGGGCTCGGGAAAAACAATTATTCCCCCGAGAAGCTCTGAAGAAGCACTATCTCCATCCTTCATACAAAAGGCAGTACCGCTGTTAATAGCTTGTCTTAATCCTTCGTGGAATTCCGGCTCATCAGCCATTGGCCCGAATAATGGCTCCACCTCTCGCGCTAATTCAATCCATTTATCAAAGTCTGAAATAATAGCAGAATGTACTTTAGGCATTTGATTTATTCCGGTTTGTATTGTCTTAGATTAAAAGGATGCTGATAGTGGTTTTAATGGTTGTATTCAATGTTTAATTTAGCCTTTATGAAAATTTTGATTACCATCGTTCCTATGGAAGACTCTTTGAGAAGTTGCTCGGAATCGGCTTGAATGCAAAGTTGAATTGTTATTATGAATTACCCACATCGTGGTGGATTAAATAGTGTAATTTTGATATTTAAAGCACAAAAATTAATTTTTTTGCTAAAAAATACAAAAAAAATTCTGGACAGAACCGCATTATCCGCGCAAGTAAATCTGTTTGTGTCTTGTGATCAGTAATAGTTTGCATTTTTTTATGTATCTCCAGCAGGGATTGTGTGCAGCTGTTACTTATCGGTATTTAGTGTGCGGAGGGTTGCCTTCCTGTTTTTTGTATTTCCAGATTGTAAGCTGCATTTTGGATTCGTGGAAGGACGTTTGGAAGAAGTATAAAGGGGTGATTGTTTAGTATGGATAATTTACAGAAGAAATACGGTTTCTGGACTGCAACCGCAATGGTTGTGGGCATTGTAATCGGCTCAGGAGTATTCTTTAAGGCCGATGATGTTCTCAAGGCTGCCGGTGGAGATCTTCCCACCGCATTACTTGCCTGGCTGATCGGTGGCGCTATTATGGTTGTTACCGCATATGTTTTTTCAAAGATCGCTACCCGCATTGAAAAGGTTAACGGTCTGGTTGACTATTTTGAGGAAGCTTACGGCGAAAAGGCCGGGTACATGGTCGGTTGGTTCATGACCTTCATTTACTACCCGACTCTGGTAGCGGTTCTTGCCTGGGTATCCGCTAACTACACCGTGGGTCTTGTGGGCATGAAAGATATGCTCTGGCCTCTTTCCTTCGTCTATCTGACTGTATTTTTCCTGCTCAACTACTATTCTCCGGTTCTGGCAGGTAAATGGCAGGTATCTTCTACTATAATCAAGCTTATTCCGCTTGGCCTTGTTGCTGTTGTAGGTGGTCTTGCAGGTCTTTCCAGCGGACAGACCATGCAGAACTTCATGCAGACCGCCAGTGAAATTTCCGGCAGCGGCGGCGGCCTTGCTGTAGCAACTCTTTCCACCGCTTTTGCTTACGAGGGCTGGATCATCGCTACCGTAATCAACGCCGAACTCAAAGACGCCAAAAAGACTCTTCCCCGTGCACTGGTTGTAGGTACCATCGCGGTTATGACCATCTACATGCTCTATTATCTGGGTATTTCCGGCGTACTGACCAACGATCAGGTTCTGGCTGAAGGCGACGCCGCACCTGTACGTGTTATTGAAATGATCTTCGGCAACGTTGGCGGCACCCTGCTGACCGTGTTTGTTATCATTTCTTGCCTCGGTACCCTCAACGGACTGATTATGGGTTCCGCACGCGGCATGTTCTCCATTGCTTCCCGCGACCTCGGTCCCAAGGCATCTCTTTTCAAACAGGTTAACCCCGTGACAAACAGCACCAGCTGGTCTGCTATCATCGGTTATTTCCTGTCCTGCTTCTGGCTGGTTGTATGGTACGGTAACTTCCACGGCTGGTGGGGCCAGTTCATGGATGTTTCCGAGCTTCCCATCGCATTCCTGTACGTAATCTACATCTCCATCTACATCTGGGTGATGAAGACTTTCACCGATCTCGGCCCGATAAGCCGTTACCTATGCCCGCTGCTGGCAGGTTGTGGTTCAGTCTACATTATCTGGGGTGCTATCCAGAAGGATATGTTCATCCACTTCCTGATCCTCTTCCTGCTTATACAGGGAGCAGGAGCAATGTTGATGAACAGCTCCAAAAAATAATGACAAAAGCCCGCACTACGCGGGCTTTTTTATTGATGTCTCCGGCGGCTGGGGAAGGGGAACTTTTTAATAAGCTTCGCTCTTTTTAATTTTAAGACTTGAACATTTTTTAAAATTATACGTAAATTTTCGAAAATAAGCGGCGAAGCCCTATTGAAAGTTTTTGATGAGTCCAGAGAAACTTTTTACAAAAAGTTTCTCTGGTCCCGCTGAAAGCGCCGCCGGAGGCAAATATGGCTACACTTGACGAAAAGATTGCTGAGCTTAATAAAAGATATGCTGCGGCTCTTGGCGGGCGTGTTGCTGAGCTGGAAGGGTATTTGGAAGGGTATGAAAGCAGCGGGTCTTTCAGTGATCTGGAAAAGCTGTATAAAAATGCCCATGCTGTAGCAGGTTCAGCTCGAACATTTGGACTTCCTGAAGTGACTGTTAAGGCCAAGGAGCTTGAATTGGCTGCTCGTGACGGTGCCGATACAGAAATTTTACATGGAAAATTATCAGCGTTGAAAGATTGTATTTCTTCCTGATTATTTAAGGGTTTAAAAATAACATTTAACTGCTGTGCATATGGATTCCGAATGGTGAAATCCCTGTTTCGGTGATTTTTTATGGTTGCATAGTGTTCTCTTGGTGGTTATAGGCTGCAAACTATGAGCAAAGATTTGATTGTTGTTGAGTCCCCGGCAAAGGTGAAGACTATCAGTAAGTTTCTTGGCAGGAACTATCAGGTTGCTGCGTCCGTAGGTCACGTACGCGACCTGCCCAAGAACAAGCTTGGCGTCGAAGAGAATGGTGATTTCACCCCCCAGTATCAGGTCATTCCCGGTAAAGAGGATGTGGTCAATAAGCTGAAGAAGGCAGCGGCTAAAGCCGATCATGTCTTCCTCGCACCTGACCCCGACCGCGAAGGGGAGGCTATCGGCTGGCATGTGGCAGCCATTATCAAGGAAGTGAACGAGAACGTCAGCCGTATCCAGTTCAACGAAATTACTGCAAGGGCTGTTAAAGAAGCCCTGGAACATCCGCAGCCGCTCAATGAACAGCTTTTTGATTCCCAGCAGGCCCGTCGTATTCTGGACCGTCTGGTGGGTTATAAAATTTCTCCCATCCTTTGGAAAAAGGTAAAAAGGGGTATTTCCGCAGGGCGCGTACAGTCCGTTGCGCTTAAGCTCGTAGTGGAGCGTGAAAAAGCCCGCCGTGCTTTCATCCCTGAAGAATACTGGCTCTTCAAAGCCCATGTGGAAGGTAAAAATCCGCCGCCGTTTATAGCCGACCTCTGGAAGGTTGACGGTAAAAAGGCTGAAATCGGTTCTGCTGATGAAGCTGAAGCTTTGCAGAGCAATGTTAAAGGCGTGCCCTTCGAGATTACTGATCTCACTGAAAAGGAACGTAAACGCAATCCTCTTCCGCCTTACATTACCTCCACTTTGCAGCAGGATGCCAACCGCAGGCTCGGTTATTCCGCCAAGCGGACCATGACTCTTGCCCAGCGTCTCTACGAAGGTGTCGAGCTTGGGGATAAAGGTACTACCGCACTGATCACTTATATGCGTACTGACTCCGTACGTATTGCCAACGAAGCACGTGATACCGCCAAGAAGGTAATTCTTGATAAGTACGGTGATGAGTTCTATCCGGCCAAACCGCAGGTCTACAAATCCAAAGGCGGTGCTCAGGATGCTCACGAAGCGATTCGTCCTGTCGACGCATCCATCCTTCCTGAAGACGTAAAGCCTTATCTGCCTGCTGATCAGTTTAAGGTCTACAAGCTCATCTGGAATCGTTTTATCGCTTCCCAGATGGCTCCTGCTCGTTTCTGGGATACTGTAGTGACCATTCAGGCCAAGAACACCATCTGGCGTTCCAAGGGTGAAAGACTTCTTTTCCCCGGTTTTATGCGTGTTACCGGAAAGACCGGTGATGAAAAGCTTATCGAGCTGCCCAAGCTGGAAAAAGGTGAAGTGCTCAAGGTTGATAAGATCGAGAGCGAACAGAAGTTCACCCAGCCTCCGGCCCGTTATTCTGAAGCTTCCCTCGTGCGTGAGCTTGAGGAGAAGGGCATCGGTCGTCCGTCTACCTATGCATCAATCATTTCTACCATTCAGGATCGCGGTTACGTGAATCTGGAGGAAAAGAAATTTATTCCCACAGAGCTTGGTTTTGTTGTCAGCGATCAGCTTTCCGAGCATTTCAAGGAACTTATGGATGTAGGGTTCACCGCTGCCATGGAAAAGCAGCTTGATGATGTTGCTGACGGCAAGATCGAGTGGACCTCGCTGATGAAGGATTTCGTGGACGGATTTTATCCCACCCTTGAAACTGCTGCTAAAGAAATGAAGCGCGGTGGCGAGGATACCGGGATAACCTGTGATAAGTGCGAATCACCAATGGTTATCAAGTTCGGGCGTACCGGCGAATTTCTCGGTTGCTCCAACTATCCGGAATGCAAAAATATCGTCAACTTCACTCGCGATGAGAAAGGAAAGATTGTCGTTCTTGAAGAAGAGCCGCCGGAAGAAACCGGGGTTACCTGCGAAAAGTGCGGCAGTGCTATGGCTATCAAGCGTTCCAATCGTGGTGAATTCCTCGGCTGTACCGGGTATCCCGATTGCCGCAACATCAAGAATTTTGAGCGTGACGATGAGGGCAAGATCAAGGTTGTGGAAACTCCCACAGCTCAGATTGTCGGTAAATGTCCCGATTGTGATGATGGCGACCTGATCATCAAGCATGCCCGCACCGGCAGCCGCTTCATCGCCTGTTCCAATTATCCTGACTGCAAACACGCCAAACCTTTCTCTACCGGGGTTAAATGTCCCCGTGAAGGATGTAAGGGTGAACTGGTGGAAAAAAGCTCCCGTCGCGGCAAGCTCTTCTATTCCTGTGATCAGTATCCGGATTGCGACTATGCGGTCTGGTATCCGCCTATTGACGGACCTTGTCCCAAATGCGGTCATCCTGTGCTGGTCAAAAAGACCACCCGCGCCAAAGGTGAGCACATCGCCTGTCCTGAGAAAGGTTGCGGCTACGTTCAGGGTGAGGAAGAAAGTTAAATTTGATAAGTATTTGGTTTCACGTGAAACTAGAATTTTTCATGAAAAAATCTAGTTAAGTGTTAGATCAATAAAGACCTTTCCAAAATATTTTTGGGAAGGTCTTTTAGCGTTTAATCAGCCCGTTTCAAGAACGCTGCTTTTTGAAATTGGCCTAGTATCAATTTTTCGTGTATTTTGCCCTCAGCGGTTGGGTGAAATGAATGACCGCACGAATTTTTTAATGTAAACAGCGAAGCTTAATAAAAGGTTTCTCTGGTCCCCGAAGGGCCGTCGGAGGCCTTTAAATAAAAGCGCGATAGCGCATCAGAATAAATAAGGAAATAATATGTCTGAAGAATATAAATTTGGCTGGGTTGCTTTGATCGGCCCGCCTAACGCAGGTAAATCCACTCTCATGAACCACTATCTGGGCCAGAAGGTGGCAATTGTTTCACCCAAACCCCAGACCACCCGTAACCGCATCAGCGGTATCCTGAGTGATGAAAATTCACAGGTCGTCTTTCTGGACACCCCCGGTATCCACCGCATGCGCGGCAAGATGAACCGCTTCCTGCTTGATTCCGCCTGGGAAGCTCTCGGCAACGCCGATGCTATTGTGGTTTTGTTTGACGCAGCTCTTTACGCTGCTAAACCGCACCTGATGGAACAGGAACTGGCTCCGGTCGTTAAGCCCGTGAACCAGTCTCGCAAAAAGCTTTTTGTGGCTGTTAACAAGGTCGATAAGGTTAAGGATAAAGCCAAGCTTCTTCCGGTTATGGAAAAGGCTCAGGAACTTTGGCCAGAAGCTGAGTTTATTCCCGTTTCCGCTTTGAAAGGTGATGGAGCGGATGTGCTGCTGGAAAAGGTCATTGAGACCCTGCCCGAAGGCGCACCCATGTTCCCTGAAGATCAGGTTTCCACCGTGCCCATGCGCTTTATGGCTGCTGAGACTGTGCGTGAAAAGCTTTTCATGAGTTTGCAGCAGGAACTTCCTTACTCCACCGCGGTTGAGATTGAATTCTGGACCGAGGAACCGGAGCGCAATCTGGTTAATATCGGGGCGATCATCTACACCACCAAGAAGAATCACAAAGGTATGATCATCGGTAAGGGTGGCCAGAATCTTAAGAAAATAGGCACTCAGGCCAGACGTGAACTGGAAGAGATGCTTGAAATGAAAGTTATGCTCGAACTCTGGGTTAAGGTACGTGAAGGCTGGACTGAAGACGTCGGTTTTCTGCGTTCCCTTGGACTCGGCGAGTAGTCGATTCTGTGAAATCTTGTCCTTTTGTTTTCTTTTTATTAAAGAAATTTATATAACCAACCGAATTTTACTGTATGCCGTTGCATAAAATGGCAGTGTGACGATGAGTAACAGGGAAAAAGAACTTATTGAAAATATCTCAGAGGTTAAGGAAGAAGTCGCTCAGGCCTGCCTTAGGGCCGGTCGAAAACCCGAAGAAGTGACCGTCATGGCGGTCTCCAAGCTTCACGCCGCCTCTGATATTGAGATTTTGTACAATGCCGGGCACCGCTGTTTTGGGGAATCCTATGTGCAGGAAGCCCTCGCCAAGCAGGAAGAGCTGTCCGGTCTGGATATAGACTGGCATTTTATTGGCGGTCTGCAATCCAAGAAGGCCAAGCAGGTTGCCGGGAAGTTCAGCGCAGTTCATAGTGTGGACAGTTCTAAACTTGCCGGACTGCTGAATAAAAAAGCAGAAGCTTTGGATGTCGTTCAGAATATCCTCATTCAGGTGAATACCGCTTGTGAGGGTCAGAAGTGCGGGGTGACTGAAGAGACACTCCCTGCTTTGGTTGAAGAGATTCAGGGCTATAAAAACCTTAAGCTGATCGGACTTATGGCTCTGCCTCCATTTTTCGGAGATCCCGAAGGGGCAAGGCCTTATTTCGCAAGGCTGCGTATGCTTTCCGAAGGCATGGAAAAGCTTTTCGGAATCAAGCTGCCGGAACTTTCAATGGGCATGACCGGAGATTTCCGGGTAGCCATTGAAGAAGGTTCAACCATGATCAGGGTCGGTACTAAGATTTTCGGCACCAGGCCGGGCTATTAAACTTTAAAACACCCACAGGCGGACTGAATGGATCTGGGTACAGTTATAGGAATAGTTCTATCTTTCGGGCTTGTTCTTTCGGCTATTCTGGTCGGAAGTTCGCTGGCTATTTTTATTTCCGTGCCCTCCGTGCTGATTGTTATCGGCGGGACCATCGGTGCATCGCTGGTTAACTATCCCATGGGCCATGTGCTTGGGGTTGTAGGGGTTATTAAAAAGACTTTTTTTTCCAGTCTTGAATCCCCGGGTGAGATCATCGATAAGTTCATGGATTTCGCTAACCGCGCCCGCCGCGAAGGTATTCTTTCTCTTGAACCTGCCTTGAAATCCATTGAAGACGATTTCCTGCGCAAAGGGCTGCAACTTACAGTTGACGGCCTTGAGCCGCAGGTTATTCAGGAGATTCTGGAAACTGAAATTCAGTATCTTGAGAACAGGCATGAAACCGGGGCTGAAATTCTCAAAGTTTTCGCAGACTTTGCCCCGGCTATGGGTATGATCGGTACAGTTATCGGTCTGGTACAGATGCTTCAGACCATGAGTGATCCAAGTACCATTGGTCCTGCAATGGCGGTTGCGCTGCTGACTACACTTTATGGCGCGATTTTGGCCAACCTTGTTTTCACGCCTATGTCCGGTAAACTCAAGACCCGCAGTAAGGAGGAAATCCTGCTTAGGGAAATGGTTATGGAAGGCATTATCTCAATTTCCAAAGGTGAAAACCCCAAAATTATCGAGGAGAAGCTGAACAGCTTCCTGCCTCCTAAAATACGTAAGATTACGGATTAACTGGCGTAACGGACTGAAACGGTTACCGGGGGATAAATGGGTAGGAAGAAGAAGCCGCCTGAGCCGGAGGGCCAGCCTTTATGGCTGATCACCTTTAGTGACCTCATGACCCTGATGCTCACCTTTTTTGTGCTTTTGGTGAGTATGTCAGTTGTCGATGAACGCCGTAAGCTTGTGGTTCTCGGTTCCATTATCGGTACTTTCGGTTTTGGAAGCAAAGGGTATGATGTCCTTTCCGATACCCAGTCCCGCAAGACTGTTCAGGTCGGTCCTATGGAATTGCAGGCTGACCTTGAGCCTATCAAGCCGTTACTCTGGGAATTTGCGGAAGAAGATTTGCGCTTTGAATCAAATCGTTTTGTGCAGATTCTTTCCATTGGTGCCGATGTCCTTTTCACTCCTGACAGCACCAGTCTCTCAATTGAAGGTACACGAATTCTTGATACCGTACTTCCGGTTCTGAAAAGGGTTAAGCATCCGGTTCTTGTTGCAGGGCATACTTCTATCCTGCGCGATGAGCTGGGTGAGGATTACCGGGTGGAAGACCGGGATCTCACTCCGGATATCTCATGGAAGATTTCTCTGAACAGATCTCTCGCTGTCTATAATTACCTGATCCGCAACGGCATGGATTCAGAGATGCTCAAGATGGAAGCTTTTGGTAAATTCAGGCCTCGGCATCCAAATTCCACCCCTGAAGGGCGTAAGATGAATCGCAGGGTGGATCTTGTTCTTGATACTCGCAGTGCGGCTGTTTCCAAGGAAATAAAGGAGTATCAACCTCCGCGTAAGGAAGATGATAAATTCAAGTTTGATGATTTTGTCTTCCCTATCGGTGATGCCGAAAAACCGCCTAAAGGACAGTGAGAGTGATTCATGGGTCGTGATAAAGTAAAAAAGCCGCCGGATCCGGGCGGGGGATGGCTGGTCACATTCTCCGATTTGGTTACCCTGCTTTTGACTTTTTTTGTGCTCTTGCTAAGTATGGCATCAATGGACCAGAGTTTTATTACCCGCGTTACCATTATGCCGGCGGAACTTGGTTTTCTTGATAAGCGAGGTTCCGGGCGGGTAACTGCCAAGGTAAAGCTGGTCAGTGAATTTCTGGAGCGTCCTTGGGAAGTATTGGAAAAACAGAACCGCATTAAGGATTTGCTTTTTCCGGATGATGTTTTGCCGCCGGACATGGATCGGGCTACTCTTGATGAGAACCTTAAGGTTCTTGCAAAGCCTGAGGGTGTCGCACTGGTACTGACGGATAAGCTTATGTTTCCCCTTGGTAAGTCAGAACTTGACGAGAGGGCAAAAATACTGCTTTACCAATTGGTTCCAGTACTTGATTATCTTGGTTCCGCTGATGTGAATATTGCCGGATATACCGATAATGTGGGTGGCATGAGGCCATCGAACTTTCGGTTATCAGGTGAGCGGGCCATGGCCGTGCTTACATATTTTGTGGAGCAGGGTATAATGAATGACCGGTTGACAGTTTCCGCTTGCGGTCCGACTTTTCCGTTGTACAGCAATACAACGCCGGAAGGACGAGCCCAGAACAGGCGGGTTGAAATATTGATAAAGACGACTCCCCCTATGGGGGGCTATTAGCTCAGTAAAAATACATAAGAGGGTGAATCATGGCTGATGAAGGTCAGGAACCGAAAAAGAAAGGCGGAATGCTGAAGTGGATAATTCTTATCCTGCTTCTTGCTATACTTGGTGGCGGTGGTTTTTTCGCCTACAAGAAATTTTTTGCCGCCCAGCCTGAAGATGCTGTGGAAGAACCTAAGGATAATCAGGCCGCTGAGGGTGAAGATCCGGGAACTCTTCCCGGTGACGGTTTTACCGTTACCCTGCCTACTTTTGTAGTTAACCTCGCTGACCCTCTCGGGCGTAGGTATCTTAAGCTTGGGGTTGATGTTGAGGTTATCAGCGAAGAGGCCGTGGCGGAGCTTTCCAAAAAAGAACCTATGGTCAAGGATACACTTATCCTGCTGCTTTCCAGCAAGACCTATCAGGATCTTTCCACAATGGAGAGCAAGATTCTGCTGAAAAAGGAAATTGTGGACCGACTGAACCAGATTCTGGGCGGCTCTAAGGTTTTACAGGTATATTTTACGGATATGGTTATCCAGTAGCACGGTTTTTGCTTAACCCCTTGATGGTGTGTCGATTTTATGTCGTCAGGACTGTTTTCACGGGATGGCCAATGAATAATCCGGAGGTAGGCTGCAATGATGTCAGATGATCTTGATCAGGATAAATTAGCGCAGGAGTGGGCGGACGCACTCACTGACGATTCCGCAGGTGGTGATCCTCTGGGAGGTGATCCCGGTGACGGTAATGATGAGGCTTTAGCTGACGAATGGGCTGCGGCTTTGTCGGAGCAGGATGATAGCGGAGCAACTGACGATGAAGCCCTTGCCAATGAATGGGCTGCTGCCCTTGGCGAGCAGGGTGATGAAGGTGGTGGTGATCTGGATCTTGGCGGTGGTGGTGGCGGCGATGATGCTCTTGCTGATGAGTGGGCTGCTGCACTGGCTGAAGATACCGGAGATGACATTCGCAAGGAAAAGGAACAGGAATTTCTGCGTACCCAGACTAGGGATGCTGATTTCAAAGACCTGACCAATGAAGCCAAGAACCCGCGCCATGACGGTTCAAGGCGCGACCTTGATTTTATCCTCGATATTCCGCTGGACGTTTCCGCTGAGCTGGGCCGTGCCAAAATGCTCATCAACGAGCTGCTGCAATTGGGAACCGGATCGGTTGTGGAATTGACTAAACTGGCCGGGGAACCCCTTGAAATTTATGTTAACGGCAAATTGGTCGCTCGCGGCGAAGCTGTTGTTATTAACGAAAAATTCGGTATCAGGCTGACTGATATCATCAGCCCCATTGAACGGGTGAAGCACCTTGCCTAACGCAACTGCCACCGCATTTATTGCACCTGAGACCGGGCTTGGTTCTGTTCTCAAGATGTCGGCAGCGCTTTTTTTCATTCTGGCAATGTTGTTGCTGGCGTATTATTTTATGCGCCGCATGAATATCGGGGGGGCTTTTCCCGGTGCCAGAAAGGGTGTTTTGGAAATAGTGGACCGGCTTCCGCTGGGGCCGCGTCAGAATATTACTGTGGTCAGGTATCGCGATCAGGAAATCGTGGTAGGTGTTACTCAGGATAACATTACTCTGCTCCAAGCAAGGGATGAAGGGCATGCAAAGATTGATTCCGACTTTGCCGGATACCTTGAAAAAGAACGTACCGGCTCTTCTGACTCTTAGCGCAATTTTTCTGCTGCTTATTCCGGCAGCAGCTTTTGCACAGGAGACAGTACCTACTCTTACGCTCAATCTAGCTGCCGGACAGGAAGAACCGGAGCAGGTAGCCAAGCTTCTGGAAATCCTGTTCCTGCTCACTATTCTGGGCATGGCTCCGTCAATCCTGCTGACCATGACCTCCTTTACCCGGATCATTATCGTATTTCATTTTCTGCGTCAGGCTATGGGAACGCAGCAGATGCCTCCCAACCAGATTCTGGCTTCACTTGCCATTTTCATGACTGTGGTCATCATGATGCCCACCGGGAAGGCTATCAATGATTCAGCGTTACAGCCTTACCTCAATGAAGAGATCGGCTTTAGTGAAGCCATAGATCGGGCGCAGGTACCCATCCGCACATTTTTATTCAAACATACCAGAGAGAAAGACCTCTCGATTTTTTATTCCATAACCGGGGAAAAAAGGCCGGAAACCAAAGAGGACGTTAATACAATGCTTCTCGTCGCCGCATATACCATCAGTGAGCTGAAAACCGGTTTTACCATCGGCTTTCTGATTTACGTTCCGTTCCTGATCCTCGATATGGTTATCGCCAGTATTCTGCTGGCTATGGGTATGATGATGCTGCCCCCGGCAATGGTTTCGTTACCGTTTAAAATCTTATTGTTTATCATGGTTGACGGCTGGTCGCTTTTGACGGGTTCCATCGTCAACACGTTCCAGTGACCCGGGCAGTAGTGCGTCTTTTTTACGCGGAGGCATAAAAAAATGACCCCAGAATTTGTTATCGGATTTGCTAAGCAATCTATTGAACTGGCCCTGACGCTGGCTCTGCCTATGCTCATGGTCGGGCTGGTTGTGGGTATTTTTGTTTCCGTTATTCAGGCCGCAACCCAGATTCAGGAAATGACCCTGACTTTTGTTCCGAAGATTGTTTCCATGTTTCTGGCGCTGCTTTTTGCCTTCCCGTGGATTATGGATAAAATGATCGATTTTACACGTAATATTTTTCTAAATCTGCCCAATTATATTAAATAGATATTTTCAAGATTATTTCTAAAAGTAAGCCCCGTGAAGAAAAGCTTATCTTCACGGGGCTTACTTTATGTCTGCACGGGCAGAAAATATTGACGAATTTAGCCTAAACGTCTGGCAAATTCACTGATCAACATAGCTCCTGCCTGGGCAACGTTCAGGGAATCGAAGTCTCTGCGGAAAGGAATGTGGATAAGTTTCTGACAACGTTTTTCCACATTGAAACGGATACCTTTTTCCTCATTACCGAGGACAAGGATTGCCGGGGTGTGGATTTCTGCTGTGTAGGCGGAAGAAGAATCATCATCCAATCCTGCACCGTAAATATTAATTCCCATATCGATGGCTTTGTCGAGAGCCTGTGAAATGTTGTTTACCCGGGCTACCGGAAGTTTATTCAGTGCTCCGGCACTTGCTTTTACTGCTGCCGGTCCGAGAAATGCACCGCCATGCTTGGCAGTTACGATTCCGGCCCCGCCCAAAGCGTAGAGGGAACGAGCCAAGACACCGACGTTGCCGGGGTCCTGTACCTGATCAAGTACCACAAGCAGAGGGAGCGGAGAATCAGCAAGGTTCTCCAGCATATCATCGAAATCTGCAAAGGGCAGTGCTGCTACGCGGGCGATCACTCCCTGATGGTTGCCGGAGAAAACACGTCCCAGTTCTGCTTTGTCGGCAATTTTATATTTGATGCCGTACTTTTTGCAGCGTTGGATGGTGCGCTCAAAATTTTTGTCCTGACGCCCTTTTTGCAGGTAAAGCAGGTCAATCCTCTCAGGAGAGTCTAAAAGCAGCTCCTGAACCGGTTTGCGGCCCGCTATGATGGTATTATCGTCTTCTCTGGTCTGTTTTTTCATGCAAGATCTACCTTTTTATTTAAAAAATAAAAATCTGCTCAGGGTGCGGATTTTTTCAATTTGTCTTTTTTTCGAATGAGAGTTGAATTTGGCTTATATTCAGATCTCATAATTGGTTAATTAAAATGCTCTGTTACGGTGAATACGATTTTCATTATATTAACACCGAACCCGTTCATTGCATGGCCAAAATTGCCTGAAACCCTTGCGCCCGAACGGTTTGGGCAATCTATACCTTTCGTTTTACTATTGCAAACCCTCGCGCTTTAGTATAGCTCTACATATGTTTGAACAACTCAATTTTTTGCACTGAAAAGCTTGTTTTTTTAAGCTCTTGAGCTTCTTTTTATGTGCCTAACCGGGTAAATTTTATAGTTTTTCTAGATAAATTATGGATAAAATCAATACGTTTGACGTCCACAGTGACAAGGAGTCGAAGATGCTGAAATCTTTTCGGTTAATCGCACTTCTGGCTTTATTTGCATTTTTTGCAGGGTGTACAGCCAAGACCGCTCCGGTTGAAGAGGTTGCAATTGATGCCCAGACAGCGGCAGCTCTTAAAAGCGAAGCTTCAGTTGAAACAGAAGTTACGGATTCCGGGATCGAGCCTCTTGATCCTGAACTTGAAGCCGCACCGCAGGAAGCTGAAAAGCTGACCCCTGAAGAAGAGAAAGTTCTTCAGTCCAGCAACGGTATCTACTTTAACCTTGATGAGCACGATACCAAAGAAGTGCAGCAGTACTTCGGTTTCTTCACTCATAAGGCGCGTAAGACCTTTGACCGTTGGCTTCAGCGCTCCGAGCCTTTCCTGCCTTATGTTCGTCAGGTACTTTCCGAGAATAACATGCCTCAGGATCTGGCGATGCTGCCATTTGCTGAGAGTGGATACAATGCGTGGGCTTATTCCCGTGTTGGCGCAGCTGGTATGTGGCAGTTTATGCCTTATACAGGTCGATTATACGGTCTGCGTGTAGACTGGTGGGTTGATGAGCGTCGTGATCCATATAAATCCACTAAAGCAGCAGTAGAATACCTCAAAGTTTTGCACGAAATGTTCGGCGATTGGTATCTGGCTCTTGCAGCTTACAATGCTGGTGAAGGTAAAATCGGAAGAGCTTTGAAAAAGACCGGTTCCAAAGATTTCTTCGACCTGACCAAGAATAACCACAAGCTCAGTAGAAGAGCGAGACTGCGCGCTGAGACCAAGAACTACGTTCCTAAATTTATCGCCATCTCCAAAATTTTCAAAAACCTTGATGAACTCGGTTTCACCAATATCAATTGGGAAAACGGCATTCAGGTTGAAACTGTAAAGGTTCCCGGTGGAACTGATCTGCTGGCCCTTGCTAAAGCTTGCGGAATGAAATGGAGTGAGTTCCATAAACTCAACCCCCATTTCCGCAGACAGGTCAGCCCGCCCAACGCAGTCATTAATGCCTACCTGCCTGAAAGGGTTATGGCTGATGCTTCCGATTATCTCGAATCTCCCAATTCCCGTCCTTTTGCCGGGTACAAGCGTTACAAAATCCGTAAGGGCGATTCCTGGTACCGCATTGCAAACCGTTACGGTATTCCCGTAGCTGTGCTTAAGTCGGTGAACAACCGCAGGTCTAACCTGATCAAACCCGGACAGTACATCATGATTCCGGGTAGAGGTTCTGCCAAGGCTGTTTACGCAACCAAAACCACTAAAACCCGTCGTACCGCGCAGAGCCGTGCCAACTATCGGGTTCGCAAGGGTGATACCCTCTGGGATATCGCCAGTCGCTATAGCGTAAGTGTTACCACTCTTAAGCGTGCTAACGGTCTTTACTCTTCAAGACTTAAGATTGGTCAGAAGCTTTACATTCCTGACAATAACGCCCGCAGTTCTGCACGTTCTGTTGCCAAGGCTGAAAATGTAAAACAGCAGTTGGTTAAATACCGTGTACGCCGAGGTGACAATCTCTGGAAAATCGCTCGTCGATTCGGAGTGAAAGTATCTTCGCTGATGAAATGGAACAGCCTGAATTCAAAATCAATTCTTCGCCCCGGCGACAGGATCAAAGTTTACGTCCAGTAAAATCAGTTTGATTATAGATAAAATAAAGGCGGTTTCCCAAGGGTTGCCGCCTTTTTCTTTTGTTTCTTTCTTGTTAAGTAGCCTTTCCACGCATTAATCATATTCATATCTCATTTGAGAAAAATCATATAAAATAAGGTATTGCCCCGATGGCTATTCAGAGTACCAACCCGATGACCGGAAAGGTCGAAAAAAGTTTTGATGAATATAGCTCCGCTGAAACTTCCGCTATTTTAAACTCAGTTGCGGATGCTTATTCAACTTGGAAATTAAGTTCCCTTGAGCAGCGTGCGGATTGCCTTCGCAACTTGGCTGTTCTCCTCCGTGAACGAGCAGACCATTTTGCAGAACTTATGGCTGCTGAGATGGGTAAGCCGCTTAAGTCGGGCAGGGCAGAAGTGCTTAAGTCCGCAACTGTCTGCGATTTTTATGCTGACAACGGTGCTGCCATGCTCGCAAGTGAGCCGAAAACAGTTGACGGTATGCAGTGTTCCGTGGAGTACGCCCCTATGGGCACTGTACTGGCCGTGATGCCTTGGAACTACCCCGTCTGGCAGGTTTTGCGTATTGCCGTACCCACTCTTATGGCAGGCAACACAATGCTTTTGAAGCATGCTCCCAACGTACCACAGTGCGCTCTGGCTATTGAAGAGCTCTTCCGCGAATCTATGTTCCCTGAAAATGTTTTTAGGACATTAATCGTCGGTACCGGGCAAGTTGAAGACGTGCTGGCAGAAGACTCTGTTATCGGCGTCTGCCTGACCGGTAGTGTCCGGGCAGGGCGTGCGGTTGCCGCTTTAGCCGGAGCACATCTCAAAAGATCTGTCATGGAACTGGGCGGAAGCGATGCCTTTGTAGTTCTTGCTGATGCTGATCTGGACAAGGCAGCAGCTACTGGTGCTGAATCCCGCTGTTCCAACGCTGGACAGGCTTGCATTGCCGCAAAGCGTTTCATTGTCCACAATGACGTTTATGACGAGTTCGTTGGCAAGCTGAAAGAACGTATGGAATCTGTGCCTATGGGTAATCCTCTGGATGAGAATACCGTCATGGGTCCCATGGCTTCACATCAGTTCCGCGACAATTTAATCGGTCAGGTAAATAGCTGCCTTAAAGCCGGTGGAAAGGTTGTTTGCGGTGGGGAAGTACCTGAAGCTGAAGGTGCTTTTTATCCCCCGACTATCATCACTGACGTTCCTTTTGAAAGTCAGGCTGGACGCGATGAAATATTTGGACCTGTAGCCCTTGTTTTCCGGGCTGAAAGCGAAGAAAAGGCCATGGAAATGGCTAATGACAGCGCATTCGGTCTTGGCGGTTCTGTATGGACTAGTGATGTTGAGAAAGGTTTGCGTCTTGCTCGACAGATTGAAGCCGGGCTGGTCTATGTGAACGGACGTGTAAGCAGCCGTCCTCCGTTACCCTTCGGAGGGGTTAAGAATTCAGGCTACGGTCGTGAGCTTTCGACCTACGGAATTCGTGAGTTCGTGAACGTTAAGTCTGTTTGTATTGGATAGCCTTCGGATGCCCTGCCGGGGGCCTTAAACCCTTCTTGTAAAAAGGGTTTAAGAATCCCAAAAACTATTATTAGGCTTCGCCTCTTCGTATGGAGAGGCGAAGTTTTTTTATAACTTCTCCAACAAAAGCTCCCGCGCTTTCTTCTCATCAAGTTTAATTCCCGTCCATAATCTGAACTGTTCCAGCCCCTGATGGACAAACATCTCAATTCCGTGGATTACGGTGCAGCCTTTGGATTTAGCTTTTCGGATCAAAACAGTCTCCAGGGGGTTGTAGACCAGATCAAAGATGATGGTGTTCTTATCCTGATTCTCCATGATCATGGGGTTGATCTCTTCAAATTTTCCAGACATGCCCAGCGAGGTTGAATTCACGATAAGATCTAAGTGTTGATCGCCACGAGCGTCCCAATCAAGGGCTGATATTTTGAATTCAGCAGCGAGATCATCTGCTTTTGATTTAGTGCGGTTGGTAATAAAAATTTCCTTGATGCCCAATGACTGAAGTCCTGTGATCGCAGCGCGAGCGGCACCGCCAGCTCCGATCAGAAGAGCTTTTTTTATCTGATCAGAATAAGGACGCAGAGGTTCTGATACGCCTGCTGCATCAGTATTGTCTCCCACTATTTTATCACCGTCCCAATACAGGGTATTCACTGCTCCGACGGACTCTGCACGTTCGGTTAGCTGATCAATGTAGTCCATTACGGAAAGTTTGTGCGGAATTGTTACGCTGGCACCTGAAATAGGCAGATTTCTGAAAGTCTGCATGAAACTTTCAACCTTTTCCGGTTCAGTGGGCCAAGCCATGTAAACTGCCGGAATTTTGTGCTCTGCAAAGCCCCAATTGTGCAGCAGGGGACTCATTGTATGTCCGAGAGGGTGCCCGATAATTCCAAAAAGCTTTTCAGGCTTGAATACATCCATATTTAGCTCCTGAAGACGTTTGTGGTCTTTCGTAAAGTCTGTATCGTTTTTTTGAAATAAAACGCTCAAATCAAATGATAAAATTAAGGAAAATTTTTAAAGGCAGGAGTTTGTGTTTAAGCCGCCGAAGGCAATATCTGTTTTATTAAATAGCGCGAAGCGCATCAAAAAGAAATGCCCCCAACGAGAATTCGCAGGGGGCATTTAAAGTGTGCGTACTTAGATAGCTTCAGCGCCTGCTTTGAGGGCTTCAGCGTTTTTGGGGATGAGGTGGTGGTAGTGGGCGGAGATCACGTTTTCGAGGGAGTCGATGACTGCCTGCAGGTCCATGATTCCGGTTGCCTTGATGAAGGCACCGAGTGCTACCATGTTTGCCAAGCGTGTATTTCCGAGTTTGTCGGCGATATCGTTGCAGGGCACCATGTAGGATTTGATGCGCTCGTTATCTACCAGCTCTGCATCAATAAGAGAGGAGTTGACGATCTGGATACCGTCATCCATGAGCATGGGCTGGAATTTATCCAGAGAAGGACGGTTCATGATGATCAGGCTGTGCGGAGTGCGGATGATCGGGGAACCGATTTCGTCGTCAGAAAGTACGACTGTGCAGTTCGCGGTACCGCCGCGCATTTCAGGTCCGTATACCGGAATGTAGGTTACATTCAGTCCGGCATTCATACCTGAGTAGGCCAGCAGGTTACCGATGAGCATAACGCCCTGTCCGCCGAATCCGGCAATGATGCTGTCGAGGTATTTGCTCATCTTAGTCCTCCGCGGTTACGTCTTTGTAAACACCCAGCGGGAAATAGGGAATCATTTCAGATTCAACCCTTTCATTCGCCTGAACCGGGGTCATTCTCCAGTTGGTGGGGCAGGTTGCCAGCAGTTCGATAAAACCGAAGCCGAGTCCCTGCTGCTGCACTTCGAAAGCCTTCTTCATAGCTTTCTTGGCCTTACGAATGTTCTTCACATTGTTCAGGGCCACGCGTGCGGCATATGCGGTACCACCGAGGGAAGCGATGATTTCAGCCATCTTGATAGCCTGACCTTCCTTCATTGGATCACGTCCATTGGGGGAGGTTGTGGTTTTCTGGCCTTCCATGGTTGTGGGGGCCATCTGTCCGCCGGTCATACCGTAAACAGTGTTGTTTACGAAGATGATGGAGACTTTTTCACCACGGTTTGCGCAATGCATAATTTCAGCCATACCGATGGATGCGAGGTCGCCGTCACCCTGATAGGAGAGTACGAACTTGTCACCGCGGGCACGTTTTACACCTGTTGCAACTGCCGGTGCGCGACCGTGCGGAGCTTCCACACTGTCTACGTTGAGGTAGTTGTAGAGGAATACGGAACAGCCGATGGAGGTGACCAGAAGGGTATTTTCGGTCAGGCCCATTTCGCTGAGCAGTTCACCCGCAAGTCTGTGGGCGATACCGTGCTGGCAGCCGGGACAGTAGTGGGTGGGAACGTCAACAATAGCGTCAGCCTTATCAAAGGCGAGAATTTCTTGTTCGCTCATATCTATTTCCCTCCAAGGCTTTTGAGGATGGGCTCCTCGAAGTCGTCGGGGGTAGGCAGGTTTCCGGGCATGAAGCCGAAGAAATCACTGTCGATAACGGTGCGGATGGAAAGGCGTACGTCTTCGACCATCTGACCGAGGTTATGTTCAATAGTCAGGAATTTCTTGCCCTGCTTGGCGAGCTTGTTCAGCTCTTCGGAGGGGAAGGGGTAGAGGGTGATGGGACGGAACAGACCGACCTTATGACCCTGTGCGCGCAGCTTGCGGACTGTGCTTTTTACGATACGTCCGATGGAACCGTAGGCTACTACGATGAGTTCAGCATCTTCAGTTTCGAAGAGTTCCTGCTTGGTGTTTTTTGCCATGTCGTCATACTTGGCCTGCAGTGCCATGTTGTGGCCTGCAAGGGAACCTTCGGTAAGGAACAGGGATTTGATGATACGGTGATCACGGCCCTTTGCACCTTCAATGCGCCATTCGGCTCCTTCTTCCGCGTTCCTTTCTTCGGGAGTCCAAGTTACAACCGGCTCTTTCATCTGACCGACAATGGCATCACCGAGGATCATAACCGGGTTGCGGTATTTGAAAGCAAGGTCGAAAGCTTCGATAACCAGATCGTAGCATTCCTGGCAGGTACCGGGAGCGAGGACGAGAGTACGGTAGTCACCGTGTCCGCCGCCTTTGGTTGCCTGAAAATAGTCACCCTGACTGGGGCCGATGTCGCCGAGACCCGGTCCACCACGGTTCATGTTGACGATTACCGCGGGAAGCTGGCTACCTGCGAGGTAGGAGATGGCTTCCTGTTTGAGGGATACACCCGGGCTGGAGGAAGAAGTCATGCAGCGTTCGCCGGCAGCAGCAGCGCCGATAAGCATATTTGCTGCAGCTACTTCACTTTCAGCCTGAACGAATTCACCACCGACTTTCGGCAGTTCGCCGGACATGTATTCCGGAATATCGTTCTGGGGGGTGATAGGGTAACCGAAATAACATTTAAGTCCGGCTGCAATAGCGCCGCGGGAGATAGCCTCGTTGCCTTTAATGAAAAGCTTTTCGCCAGTCTTAGTCATACTATTCTCCTTTGGCCTTTTTGGTTCTGTAAACCCGGATAGCAATATCCGGACAGATCAGCGCACAGGAAGTACATCCGGTACACTTTTCCATATCCTCAGCCGCGACTTCAGCAACTTTGTAACCGTGCTGGTTGAATCGGTCGGATTGCCTTATGATTTCCTTTGGACAGACGGTGGTACAAAGCAGACAGCCCTTGCACCGTTCATCCAAAAATTCTACTCGTGACATCCTAAACTCCTGTTACCGTGGACAGAAAAGCCCGTCATATCAACGGGCTGGGACCAATAGAGTCTTATTTACTTGTAGGCAGCACATGTGAGAAATGTAACTGTTGAGAAACAAGGTATAGTTATTTGCGGTGAGGTGCAAATTTTTCCGAAAAAAATACGTCAGACCGTTATTTCTAACTTATTTTATATACATTGAATCGCCATAAGAGAAGAATCTGAATTTATTATCGACTGCTTCTGTATAAGCATTCAGAACATTTATCCTACCGGCAAGAGCGGAAATCATAATGACAAGGGACGATTCTGGCAAATGGAAATTAGTAATCATGCGGTCTACCACCTTGAATTCAAAGCCGGGATAGATGAAGATATTGGTCTCTCCCTTGAATTCACATATTTCCCCGGTCTGCTGAAATGCTCCTTCCAGCGTACGAGCGGAGGTTGTGCCCACGGCGATAACAGGACGTCCTTCTTCTTTGGCCTTGATCACTGCTGCTGCGGTTTCTTCCGGTATTTCAATGTATTCATGGTGCATTTCATGATCACGGATATCTTCTGCACGAACCGGGCTGAATGTCCCGTATCCTACATATAAAGTGACTTCTGCCCGTTCAATGTTCTTGGCCTTGAGCTTCTCGTTGATTTCTTCCGAGAAATGCAGTCCGGCAGTGGGAGCTGCCACGGAACCGGCCTTTTCGTCACAGGCGTATAAAGTCTGGTAGCGATCATTGTCAGTTTCATCTGCCGCACGGCGAATGTATGGGGGCAGGGGAATCTTGCCGCATTCCTCGAAAATCTTTTTCAGATCTCCGGACCATTCAAGTTCAACTTCGGAAAGTCCAAATTTGCCCTTGCCCAGCACTGTCAGCTTCAGGCCGCCATCAAAATATATAATATCACCTGTTTTAGGTCCCTTTGATGCACGGAGAAGACCACGGGCCTGCGCTTTGTAGCCGTCTGAAGTAGGTTCGGCTTTGATGAGCGGCAGGGGGGTCAGCAGCAAAAATTCCACCCGTCCTCCGGTAGGCTTTTTGCCGAATATACGAGCCGGGACAACTTTTGAGTTGTTAGCAACCAGCAGAGCTCCTTCGGGCAGCAGGTCGACAATGTCGGTAAAGTTTTTGATTTCGGTTTCACCTGTCTTTTGATCAAGGACCATGAGCTTGGAACCGTGGCGCATTACTGCGGGACATTGTGCTATCTGTTCTTCGGGTAATTCAAAGTCGTAGCTTTTAAGGAAAAAGTCTTCTGTATTTATGTTCATTTTTTCAGTTTTCATTATTGATGATAATCTGGTAAGAATCTTTACAACAAACACCTTCAAGGTTTATGGATACTGTGTTTGTTCTTTGATTGCCCAGTCAAACAAGGCTGTTTGATTGTCACGTTGATCACCAAATCCGGATTAGTTTATGAAATGGTTGTCAGTAGCTGAAATATCCAAGATTACGATGATCCCCGCTCCTACAGCAAGGCGCTATGCCTCGTTGTTCAAGGATTTTCTTTCCAGTAAAAAAATGGGCCGGGTTACCAAGTACCCGGAATCCGCTGTGGAAATCTTCAAGCGCATCGTCTCATTATATAATGATGGGATGGTTACCACGGAAATTGAGCAGCAGTTGCGCTCTGAATTTCCCCGCACTATTGAGATCAGCCCTTCTGAGCGAGGCGTGCCTGCACAGCCGGCCATGAATATTCAGGCGGAACTGAGCGGAGCCTTTGCTGAGATGATGGACAAGATGAGCAAGTCACTTGAAGTGATTGCCGACCAGAAGTCAATCATTGAAGAGCAGCGTGAAGATATTTACAAGCTCAAAAAAGCTTTTGTTCTTCTTGCCCGCAGCCAGAAAAAAATCAAGGCTTTGCCACAGCTCGATATTAAATCCATAACCGAAGAATATGACGAAAGGACTATTGCTTTGGAGCAGAAGGATGTTGAGCTTGAATCTGCCACTAATGAATTAGCTCAGGAAAACACTACCTTAAAGCATAAGCTTGAAGTGATGGAAGCAGAGCTTATTCGTTTGCGCAAGGACCGCAGGGAAATGGAAAATTATTTTATGGATAAGATCAAGCGGTTGAACGGTTGATTTTCCTGACTGCGGAATTGATTTTTTGTTCTCATGGCTGTAGAAAAAGTCTAGATGATGCAGTGGCTGTTTTGAATAATGCTGCATTGTTTTCTGGTTATAAATAACTGTCCAGCTCAGCTGGTCTGAATTTCAATATGCGTCGGCATTAAAATCGGAGGATTAAATATGCGTACTTTTATTAAAATGCTTCTCATTTCCATGATCTTTGCGGGACTGACCGGTTGTCTGGCCGGAACCAACAAAACTTCTGAAGAGCCCGTTGTTGCCGCTGCCGGTGCAACTGAAAGCTATGAAGAATTCGTACCTTACACTGAATTTGATGATATTGCAGTTCCCAATGAGCTGAGCAGGGTACCTGACCAGTCCTATGTTGCAGAAGACCAGGCTTTTAAGTATGGAAAAATCGTTCTGAAGGGACGTGTTGAAAACCAGTCCCTTATTGATTTCTTCGTAAATCAAATGGCAAAAGATAACTGGACAAAAGAAAGATCCATTACCTCCACTGTTTCCACACTTTCTTTCACCAAGCCCTACAAGAGCTGCACAGTGAGGATTTTTGACGGATCTTACAATACTGAAGTTGAAATCTACGCCGTTGAAATGAAGTCCGGCTCTATGCCTTCTTCCGGCGGTATGCAGGAACAGAATATACAATAATGAATGAACATCTCAATTTTGACTGCTTTTTAGGAAAACGTATCCACCTCGGTGTCAGCGGTTCCATCGCAGCTTATAAGTCTCTGGACTTACTGCGTATGTTCCGTAAGGCCGGGATCGAAGTCAGTGTGACGCTCACTTCAGGTGCGCAGGAATTTATCAGGGGCCTCAGTTATGAGGCCCTTGGTGCTTTTAAGGTCTGGGAAAAAATGTACCCGACCATGGATGATACCTTCGGTCATCTTGAGCCCGGTCAGGCAGCCGATGCCATGCTGGTTGCTCCGGCAACAGCTTCAGTTCTGGCGCGTATGGCCCACGGATTAGCCGATGACATGCTTTCCTGTCAGGCTTTGGCTTTTAGCGGCCCTAAGCTGGTTGCTCCGGCTATGAACCCGGCTATGTGGGATGCCCTGGCGACTCAGGATAACTGTCGTGTTCTTGCTGAAAGGGGCGTTGAATTCATCGGTCCTGATTGTGGGGATGTTGCTTGCGGTGATCACGGACGTGGTCGTCTTGCACCACTTGAATCCATTTATGCCCATAGCTTACGCGCTGTCTCTCCTGATGATATGAGCGGTAAGCACGTGCTGATAACGCTAGGCCCCACCCGTGAGAAATGGGATGCTGTCCGTTTCTGGTCCAATCCTTCTTCCGGTCTGATGGGTGCTTGCATTGCAATGGCAGCATGGCTCCGCGGAGCCAAGGTTACTGTGGTTTCCGGTCCGGTGAACTGGTGGTTTCCTGAAGATATTAACGTGATCAAGGTTAATTCTGCTCAGCAGATGTTTGATGCTGCCACTGAAGTATGGCCCAGCTGCACCACAGGGTGTTTTACCGCTGCAGTTGCCGACTTCAAGCCCATTCCGCACGGTGAAGGTAAATTCAAGAAAGAGGGTAGCAGTGCTTTGCGGGTTGATTTCGACACCAACCCGGACATCTTGAAGACCATCGGCTCCATGAAAAAGGATGATCAGCAATTGATCGGTTTTGCGGCCGAGACTTCCAATATTCAGGAAGCTGCAAAGGGCAAACTTGAGCGCAAGAATCTGGACTTGATTGTTGCCAACCCCATCAACAAGCCCGGAGCCGGATTTGAGTCATCTACAAATTCAGTCTATGTTCTGGATAGGGCAGGGCGTTCCGAAGAATGGCCCGATCTCCCCAAAACCGAAGTAGCGTGGCGTATATGGGATCACCTTCTGCTGAATTAAATGTACTTGAAAGTGTCAGGCCGTGGTATCAAAACGGCCTGCAATATGTTTTCAAGGATGCACTGCCCGGTATCGAGGAACTCGAAAAACCGAAACGGCAGCGTCCTGTTGCGCCTCCACAACAGCGTCAGCAGGCGCAGAGCAGACCGCATCAGTTCGGGCAGCAGCAATCTGCTCAGCAACAAAGCGCAGGGCAGCAAGCTCCTATACAGCAATCTGCTCCTCCTCAGCAACAGCAGCGTCCTTCCTTTGACCGGACTCCTCCGGCTAAGCCTTCGCGTATGCCTGCACAGCGTCAAGCTCCGGCTCCGACACAGGTTAATCATCCTGATCCGCAATCTTGGCCGGCTCCTTGGTCAAATCTTGCAGCACGCATTACACCGCGTTTGCAGATTTTCTGGACCTACTCCCAGATGGGGCAGGATTTGTCCGGTCAGGCAGATGCTGCACGGCGTAAGTTGTTTCAGTCATTGATAGGTTACATGGGACTGCCTAAAGGGGCCATTTCCTTTTGGCCATGTACCGCATGGAACGGCAGTGAGTTTGAAAACAAGGCAGACATTTTCTGGAAAGGGGTCGAGTCATATGGCGTGAAGTTTGTGGCTTGTTTTGGAGATCAGACCAGATCAATCATTGCTCCGGATGCTCCATCATCTTCTGCATCAGTCCATATTAATGGAGTGCAGATGCTAATGCTGCAGGATCCTGACTTCCTCAAGACTCTACCGCCTGACGAGCAGCAATTGCTTTGCATTTCACTTTTGCGCTTGCCACTCTTTTAGAAATTATTTCTTTTTAGAATTTTGAACCCCGTCTTTATAAGGCGGGGTTTTCTTTTTCCATAGTTTATTTATTTCCCGCGATTTGGCATTATGAATCATAAAAGACTATTTCACGGGAGTCGTTATGCATGGTTCAAAGAGGTGCTCAGTTTTCATTTATTGCTCGATCATCATTGCGATGTTTTTTCTATGCTTACCCGTCGAGTCATTGTTCGCCAAGGAAGTCAATGTGCTGTCCCTTGAAATACAAGGCTCCATAAGTCCGGCTCAAGTGCATTTGCTTGAAGATGCTCTTGAGCAAGCTGGTGATGACAATCATGATCTTGTCTTGCTGAGGCTGGATACTCCGGGAGGTCTCGGGACTTCCATGCGTGAACTGGTTAAAATTATCATGAACAGCAAAATTCCGATTTGTGTCTGGGTTGGCCCCGAAGGAGCGCATGCTGCTTCGGCCGGGACTTTCATTACTGCTGCAGCTCAAGTGGCGGCGATGTCTCCCGGCACATCTATCGGTGCTGCCAGTCCTGTTTCCTCCTCAGGAGATGAGCTTCCTGAAACCATGAGCAAGAAAGTTACCGGAGATATGGTCAGTCTGATCAAAGGTATCGCTCGAAAACGAGGACGCAACATCGGATGGTATGCGAAGTCTGTTCAAGATGGGGTCAGCGTGGATGCACAAGATGCAGTAACCCTAAACATTGTCGATTTCATGGCTCTTTCTGTTGATGATTTTCTTGAGCAGCTTGGTGCTAGGGGAGTGCTTATCGATGGCAAGAAGGTGAAATTTACGAGAGCGGATGCCGCTGTCATAAAATTTGAACCGGGATTTCGTTATGCAGTGCTTTCATGGCTCCTAGATCCGCAGATTGCATATTTTCTTCTGCTTGGCGGAATTTTAGGTTTATTTTTTGAGCTCACCCATCCCGGAGTAATTCTGCCCGGTGTGATTGGTGCCTTTTGTTTAGTGACAGGGCTTTATGCCATGTCCGTCCTGCCTACAAACGCCGCCGGTTTACTTTTGCTTCTGCTCGGAGCAGTGCTTTTTCTGCTTGAAGTATTTATTGTAAGTTATGGACTGCTCAGTCTCGGAGCTGTGATCAGTCTCTTTGTCGGATCTTTAGTGTTGTTTAGGGAAGGTACTCCGGGAATACCTTTGGGAACTATTTTAGGAACCGTATTCACTTTTGCCGCATTTATCGGAGTCATTGTTTATCTGGTAGCCAAGGCTCAGATTTCCAAATCAGGCGTAGGTATGGATAGTATGATTGGTCTTGAGGGCGAAGTGCTTGAGCTCAAAGGTGAGATTATGAAAGTTCGTGTGCGTGGTGAAATTTGGAATGCTGAGACAATTGATAAAACTTTTTTTAATCCCGGAACAATGATCAAGGTTGTTGAGGCACGTGGTCTGACCTTGATTATTGTAAGAAACAGCTGATCAAATAAATTTTTAGGGAGGTTTTTATGACTTTTGCTATTCCCGTTGTTTTACTGGTCGTGTTTTTTCTGATCACTGCCCTGAAAGTGCTGAACGAGTATGAGCGAGGTGTGATTTTTAGATTGGGAAGGGTGATAAATGCTAAAGGTCCCGGGCTGATAATACTGATTCCTGTTGTTGACCGGATGACTCGTGTTTCGCTTCGAATCATGACTCTGGATGTGCCAAATCAGGATGTTATCACTCGTGATAACGTTAGTATCAAGGTCAATGCGGTTGTGTATTTCAGAGTGACTGACCCGATCAAGGCTATTCTTGAGGTAGAGGATTTTATGTTTGCCACTTCTCAGCTTGCACAAACCACCTTGCGTAGCGTATGTGGAGGCGTTGAACTTGACGAGATACTTTCCCAGCGAGAAAAAGTTAATAGCGAGATTCAGGAAATACTGGATACCCATACTGATCCCTGGGGCATCAAAGTAAGCACAGTTGAACTCAAGTACATCGACCTGCCGCAGGAAATGCAAAGAGCTATGGCTAAGCAGGCTGAAGCTGAACGTGAACGCCGGGCCAAAGTCATTAATGCGCAGGGTGAATTTCAGGCTGCGGACAAGCTGTCTGAGGCAGCTGAGATCATATCAGCCCATCCTGAAGCTTTACAATTGAGATATTTGCAGACCTTGAGAGAGATGTCTGCTGAAGGAAAATCTTCCACCATAATTCCTCTCCCTCTTGATTTATTGAAAATGTTGGCGCCGAACAATGGCAGGGGAGAGGCAATGGATAAAAAAGACCAAGAGAGCGATTAATAATGAAAGTCCTTGTAACAGGAGCAGCCGGTTTTATCGGCTTTCACCTTTCCAAACGTCTTCTTGCTGAAGGCCACGAAGTAGTAGGCCTCGACATTCTTAATGATTACTACGATGTAAATGTTAAGAAGAACCGCCTCAAACAGATTGAGGACAACGATAAGTTCACTTTCGCCTACATGGATATGGCAGATCGTGAAGCCATGGAAAAGCTTTTTGCCAAAGAAAAGTTCACTCACGTGGTCAACCTCGCGGCTCAGGCCGGGGTTCGTTACTCCCTGATCAACCCGCAGGCATATATTGATTCCAACGTTGTCGGTTTCATGAACATTCTCGAAGGCTGCCGTCATAACGGAGTGGAGCATTTGGTTTACGCTTCTTCCAGTTCTGTTTACGGTCTGAACACAAATATGCCTTTCAGCATCCATGACAATGTTGACCATCCCATCAGCATGTATGCAGCCACTAAGAAGTCTAACGAACTGATGGCTCATTCTTACAGCCATCTTTTCAACATCCCCACTACCGGACTCCGTTTCTTCACTGTATACGGTCCTTGGGGTAGACCTGATATGGCTCTTTTCCTTTTTACCAAGGCCATCTTTGAAGACAAGCCGATTAATGTGTTCAACCACGGTAAAATGCTCCGTGACTTCACATTTATTGATGACATCGTAGAAGGTGTTGTCAGGGTTATGAAGAATACCGCTAAACCCAATGCCGATTGGTCCGGCGATGCTCCCGATCCGGGAACAAGCCCTGCTCCTTTCCGCATCTACAATATCGGTAACAACCAGCCAACTGAGTTGATGCGCTATATTGAAGTTCTTGAAGATTGCATCGGTAAGAAAGCCGAAAAGAACATGATGCCCTTGCAGGCAGGTGATGTTCCTTCCACTTACGCAAATGTGGACGACCTTGTTCGTGACGTTGATTTCAAACCCGAGACCACCGTTGAAGAAGGTATTGCTAAATTTGTTGAGTGGTACAGAGGTTACTACAACGTGTAATTCTCAGTCCATATAGATTTAAATCAGGCCGCTTTTTTAGCGGCCTTTTTTTTTGTGATGATCAATTAATTTTA